>JBEBGA010000183.1:0-6413 GCA_040081695.1 Pyrinomonadaceae bacterium | reverse complement strand
CTTCCGTGGATTTTCCGGTTTTGTTCAGAATCAAACCTTGAATCATCAGCGCGGTCGCGAAATTGATGTATTGTGGATTAGTTCCGGCGCGGTAAATTTTTAGTGTTTCCTCGATTCTGCTCTGCGCTTCGGCAAAACGGTTTTGCTGATAAAGCGAATTTGCCTGAATCCGCAGATTGTCGCCGAGAAACAGATGTGAATTCCCGACAAGTTGGCGATAAATTGCCTCACCTTTCGACAAATTTTGATCGGCTTCGACAAATCTTCGTCTTTCGCTCAACAAGCCTCCCAAAGCCGTCAAAGCGTAGCCAAACTCCCAAGTTTCGGCGGCCGAAGTTCGGCGAAGTTCGGCAACAGATTCGAGTTGAATAGCAATAGCTTCGTCGAGTTTCCCTTGGTCAAACAGCGTCAAAACCAACGTTCCCCGAATTACCGTTAGAATTTCTTTTCCTTTTTCCGAAACAAAAGGCTCTAAAGCCAAACTCTCGCGCAATAGATCTTCCGCTTCTCTTGAATTTCCGAGCGCACGCCGGGTAACGGCAAAATCGTGAAGCGCAACTAATAAAAAAGCGGCTTCCAAATTGCCTTTTTGAAACTCAACACGGGCAAGCGGAAGTGTTTCCCGAAACAATTCATCGGCTTCGGTGCGCTTTGCTCTCTGCCCGAAATTTGAAGCCATTAACAGTTTGATTTCGACTGTTTCGGGACTGTTCATGCCGTAAATTTTGCTTTGTTCTTCAATTGCTATTTGAAAGTGTTTTTCCGCCGATTCGTAAAATCCTTGTGTGTAATAACTGTTGCCAATGATGTAATTTAACTGTGATTTGACATCAGGCTGGGCGGAAAAATCCTCGCTTTCGATTTGTTTGGCGGCTTTGTCCAGAACGTCTTTAATGGTAATCAGTTCGTTTTCGCCTTTCTTGACCGCGGTTTTCGGGTCGCTGTAATTGAGCATCTGCGCGAGAAATTGATTGACCTTTTCGGCGTTCGCCTTTTCGCGCCGCGCAATTTGCGCCTGCCAAACGCTTACGACGATGCCGCCAATCAAAGACAATAAAATCAACGCCGCCGCCAAAACGCCGATCTTGTGGCGTTTGAAGTACTTTTCTGCCCGGTATTTATAGGTCGCGGGACGGGCCGAGATCGGCAAGCCTTGCAGGTATCTTCGTATATCGTCGGCAAAGGCTTCGACAGATTTGTAACGTCGCTCCGGCTCTTTACGCAATGCCATCAACGCAATAGTGTCGAGATCGCCTTTCAACCCCGGATTGGTAGCCGCAACATCGCGATTCGTCGACGGCGGCGGCGGTTCGGACTCGGTTATAGTTCTGATGATCTCATCCAAACTCTTATTCTCGAACCGAAAGGGCCGTCTGCCTGCAAGCAGCTCATAAAATACTACGCCCAGAGAATAGATGTCCGACGCGGTCGTGATCGGTAAATTTGCCAGTTGCTCGGGCGAGGCGTACGCGGGCGTCAGAGCGCGAAAGGCCGTCTGCGTCACCTCGAGATCGTGCTCGTCGCCCAGCAATTTTGCCAGACCGAAATCGAGCAATTTCGGTTCGCCGGTTTTTGTGACAATGACATTCGAAGGTTTTATGTCTCTGTGAACGATCAGGTTTTGATGAGCATATTGAACTGCATCGCACACCTTCAAGAACAGATTCAACCGCTGTTCCAGCGGTAGATGATTCGTTTCCGCAAACTGCGTGATCAATTCGCCCTCTACATACTCCATCGCCAAAAACGGCTCGCCGTTCGCGGAAACGCCGCCGTCGAGCAGCTTTGCGATATTCGGATGGTTCAGGTTGGCTAAGATCTGGCGTTCGCGTCGGAAGCGGTCGATTATCTCGCGGTCAGCAACCGCCTGACGAATGATCTTTATGGCTACTTGTTGAGCAAATTCGCCGTCGTCGCGCTCGGCAAGAAATACGGCGCCCATGCCGCCGGCGCCGATCTCTCGAATGATCTTGTAGTTCTTAAAATGTTTTTCAATGTCGTCGAATCCGTTTGAAAAAACTCTCGAGTTGTCAAAGGCAGGCTGTTCAATAAAGTCAGCGGCATCGTTGTGAGTGGCGAGTAACGATTCGACTTCGTTTCGAAGCTCCGCGTCGCCGCGACACGTCTTGTCAAGAAAGGCCGGGCGAGATTCAACCCCGATTTCCAGAGCTTGCAGAAACATCTCTTTCACGGTTTTCCAACGCTGTTCATCCATCGCCTTGATTTATCTCACGAAACAACCACGTCCGAGCAACTGTCCATTCGCGTTTTACTGTAGCGGCTGAGATCTGCAAAGCGTGGGCAGTTTCATCGACAGTCAACCCGCCGAAAAATCTCAGTTCGACGATCTTCGATTGCGTTTTATCAAATTTGTCTAACTTTCCCAATGCTTCGTCGAGCGCGATCAAATCTATTTCGCGTCCTGTTTGATTTGGCAGACTGACCGCTTCATCGAGCGTTAACCTTTGCCCGCCGTCGCGTTTTTGCGCCCGTTTCTCGCGGGCGTGGTCAACCAGGATCTTGCGCATCAGCTTAGCGGCAACTGCAAAAAAGTGCGCGCGATTTTGCCACGAGACCTTTTCCCAATCGACGAGTCGGATATAAGCCTCGTGAACAAGCGCGGTCGCCTGCAGAGTATGGTCGGAGCGCTCATTTTTCAAATAGGCGTGCGCCAATTTGCGCAACTCGGCATAGACGAGCGGCAAGAGCTCGTCTGGAGCTTTGCCGTCGCCGTCGCTGATGCGTTTCAGCAATATCGTTACGTCGGACGCGTCATTCATTTCTCGCGAATTTACCAAGATTATACGACCAATAGACAAAAAGTGGACTATTTTGAGCCTTTTTTTAAGGATTTTTCGCTTTGTAGGGCGAAAACAAAATCTTTTTGGAGCGAATCGCAATGAAAAAGCCTGGAATGACCCCGAAAATCTCACGCCGTGCCGTTTGTATAATAGCTGTTTTGCTGATCGGCGGCAGTGTTCTCTTCGCGTGGCAGCGGCAGGCAGTGATGCAGTCGGAGAAGGTCGCGAAAACCGATCTGCCGCCGACCATAGCGGCTGCCAAGCGTGGTAATCCGTACGTAAATATTGCGGATGGACGCGAACTGGATTTGGGAGAAAATGCCTCAGGCACCCAGCCCGTCGCGCTTGCGTCGGCCGATTTCGATTCGGACGGTATCGCCGACTTTGTTACCGCGGACACAAGTGGTTCCCTCCAACTCCTAAAAGGTCGCGGCCAAGCTCTATTCGCACGCGATGGAGCGAATCAAAAACCCTTCCAGCCGGAACCGTTTGTCGCGATCACAACCGGAGCAACAGTCGGATTTTCGCCCGACGAGATCTTCGCCGGCGACCTAAACGCGGATGGAAAGCCGGATATCCTCGCGTATCGAGCCGGCTCGGCTTCATTCTCTGTCAACATCGGCGACGGCCTCGGCCATTTTTCGCAGTCTGTTAATTTCACAGTCAACGGCAATATCAGCCACATCGATGTCGGCGAGATTGGCCGCCGCGACGGACAGGCCGATGTCGTCGTGACATTCTCAAACCAACACGGCCACTTCGCCGCCGCCTACGAACATCCCGAGAGCGCCTTCAAACACCCGCCCGAGATTTTCAAACTCTCTGGAGCGCCGACTGCCATTACCATCGGCAATATGGACGAAGATCTCTACGCCGACATCGCTGTCGCAAGCGGCAATAATTTGACGGTCATCCACGGCCGCGGACATGTTGGCCCATGGGATCTCATCAAGCCCGTTGGGATCAAGCGGCCGGACGCCGTGGTCCAGACACGTCGAATGGCGGTGTCGATAACGTCGATGGCGGTTGGACGCTTTGGCGAGAAAAGGGGAAGTTCCCTCGCGATGCTTGGCTCCGACGGAAATATTTACAATCTTGAACCTGCCGGAGAGAAAGCACGCACCAACAACAGACCGACACCCGGAGCTTTGGCAAACGGTCGTGCACTGAGTTTCCAGCCAACGGATTCGCCAGCACGCTCATTTCGAATGCAGGCCGAATCGATCTACTCGCCGGAGATCGCAAAAGCGAATGGCGTCGAAATGGCGGATGCTCGCGAACCGCGCGCCACCAACCGTTTTGAGGCACTGGAAAAAAAGAGGCAGGAATCTGCCGCCGCCTACAACAAGCTTTCAAAGCAAGAACTCGATCAGCTAAAGACCGAAGGTATGCGCAAAAAGGCTGAGGACCAAGCACGTGCCAAAGCAGCGTTCTTGAATAGTGTATCGTCTGCTTCGAGCGCTATTAAGACCTGGAAACTAAGAGCATTATCGACCGGATCGACACACGCCTCGGTCGCCGGTAGCGGCGGCAAGATCGTTAAAGTAAACGTCTCGAGCAGCGATCTTGACGACCTGATGATCACGGCTCGAGGCTCAACTGAGATCCGATTAAGCGCGCAAATTAGATCGGATGAAACGAACAGACACGCTCTTCGCGAAAGTACGATCGCATCAACGTCAGCCATCACAGCGATACTGCCTGTGCGGGCGAATCTCGATGCGCAGGATGATCTCGTGATCTTAAGCGCCGGAGCGAGCTCGCCGTCGATAGTATTATCGGCGCCGATGAACACATACGTGGTTGATGTTCTGGACGAAAGCGGGCCATGTACGCCGGGAAACCCTTGCAGCCTCAGGAACGCGATTATCGCGGCCAACAGCTCGCCCGGAATTGACCAGATACTCTTTTCTATTTCAGGCAAGATTGCCCCGACATCGGCATTCCCGGTGATCACCGAGGGAGTCTCGATTATCGGGACGGCTATTGGCTTCAATCCAAATGAGATTTCCGGCGAGAATATGGTTGCCGAGGACGGATTCAAGCTGCGTTCGAGCGGATCCATGATCGCATATTTGACGATCAATCGATTTCCGGGGTTCACCGACCCCGACACCGGCAGCCAAATAGGCGGCAACGGGATCACAATGGAAAGCACAACGCTGCGTCCCAATAACGGGAACAATGTTGCGATCGGAAACTTTTTGGGTACTGATACCGCAGGGGTTACTGATCTGGGCAATCACTCGACCGGGATCTTGATATTCGATTCGGATAACAACACTATCGAGGACAATGTGATGTCCGGCAACGGTTCGCAAACGAGTCGTGGAGTCGGCCTGGCGATAATCGCCGGTAATACAAACAACGTGATCGGAAACATCATTGGGCTCGATGCCCTTGGATATGACAAGGTTCCTAATTCAGATGGTTTATTGCTGATGGGTTCAGACAACAACATCGGTGGTGACGGGGCACTCGAGGGCAACACGGTATCCGGCAACGGCGAGCCGCGTCAAAGCGACCCCGCGCGCTGCGATGGCGACGGTATAAAGATCGAGACCCTTTTCGATCTCGAAACGGGCCAGTACGTTACCCTCAATAACAACCTCAAGGGAAATAAGATCGGCACAAATCACTTCGGGGCGTTCCTCCGCCGTGGCAACTGTTGGCAGGGTGTTGACATGAAGGCGGTCAACCAAACTATCGTCGGTTCGATCACGCCGGAAGGGCGAAATATCATCTCAGGCAATGGACTGGATGCGATCTGGTGCAATGATCCTTTCTATTCGATCGACTCGACGTTTGGCGGCTTTTGCGCGATCGCCGGAAACAACATCGGTACCGACATCACCGGAAATTCCGCGATACCGAATGATCAAACCAACCAATTCACTGGTCTGCACCCGATAACATCGACAGTTTATATCAACAACAATCAGACGCTCTCGAATCTTGGTTCTGGCGGAGGAACCACGCAGGATGGTAATTGCACGGGATTCTGTAATCTGATTTCAGGTAATTTTTTCATTTTCGCTACCCAAGTTGAGGGATACGGTATTGCCGGAGTTTTTGAGAACTATGTCGGTACAAATCAAAGTGGAACTGCGCCCGTAACGAACAACGCTGGTGGCATCGGCGGCGGCATGTTTGGATATCTTTTTGTCGGCTACGCCGATGAGACTACCAACCTAGGAAATCTTGCGTCGGGAAATGACTTCACAAATGTAAATGTTGGCACGAGGGCATTTGGTTCAACGATAGTACAGGGCAATCGTGTTGGAACCGATCGAACTGGAATTACGGCCGTTCCGTCAACCTCAGGCGACTTTTTCGGCGAAATGGGGATCTTTGCAAACAGCGATCTATTCGGCGGGATTCTTATCGGAGGCGACACCCCAAATCAGCGGAACATAGTTTCCGGCAACAGATATACAGGTATATTCGCAAATGATTCCTTAGGCGGACAGACACTGATAAGAAACAACCTGGTCGGGGTGAACATTGCATCCCAGCCCCTGGGAAATGGCGGCAACGGGATTCACGTCCGCAGCTCGAACACGCAGATCGGCGGTTCGCCCGAATTGGGCAATGTTATTGCCCGCAATGGCT
>JBEBGA010000182.1:0-6415 GCA_040081695.1 Pyrinomonadaceae bacterium | reverse complement strand
TTTTGAGAGAGGAAACGGAGGCCGAGGCCTCCTTGTCCATTTCGCGCGCACGTCGATAAACTACGTTGACAGGTGCTGTGGGAGGCCGCGAAATGCTTAACCCTTAGCCGCGGCAGCAACCGATACGGTATAGTTTTCCTTTTCTTCTTCCATCTCGGCACCGAGCTGATCGAGCACGTCAGAATCAAACTGATCCTCGACGAGCGGAAACATTTCCTCTTCTTCTTCCTTTACGTGGTGCTCGACGTCTTCGATCAGGACTTTGAGTTTTGGCTCAAATTTTTCGCTCCCGTCAGCAAGCGACTCGATCTCACGCAAAAACATCTTGATCTGATGATGCTCTTCGATGCCTTCGAGCACGATATCGACGATCTCTTTGTTGCCGTCAGCTTTGAGCTTTGGGTAAAAGATCACCTCTTCGATGTGTGCGTGAACATCAAGCTCGGCTTTTATTTTTTTGAAAATAGCGGGATGCTCACTTTCCTTTGTTGCCTCGACCTGTTTAAAAAGATCGGCGACGACCTTATGGTCGGCCTTGAGTAATTTAATTGCGTTCATAAGTTATTTGGTATTCGAATTTTCCGCCTGTGCGGGCGTTTCTATCTTGCCGTCCTCTGCCGCTTTCCAAAAGAAAGTAGCAAAAAGAGCCAGCATCAATGCCAGAGCGATCGCAGCGGTCGCAACGCCCCAATGAACAAAGCGATACGCTTTAGCAGTGTCTTCTCTTACGACTACGTCTTTACCGTCAACGTTGATAACATCTTTTGCCATGACTTCCTCCCTTCAAACTAAAACTAGCTTGTTGTAAGTCTATATACTTATCGCCAGGGTGTATGTGCGGCACCCCACCGATAGAAAAAAGCTGTGTTAGGATTGAATGATCTGGTCAAATTCATTAGCTCTCAGCTACGCAAAGGTTCTAAAAATGGTCAAGAAAGAGAAAGAGGACGAAGCCCTGCAAAACAAACTGCTCGCAGCATTGCCGGAGGCTGAGTTCAAAAAGATCCGTCCACTGCTAAAAGAGGTCGATCTCGAACTCGACGAAGTACTCTGGGAAATGGACGAAAAGCGCAGATTTGTCTATTTTCCGACGACCGCGATGATCTGTCTGCTGTACGATTCTGACGAAGGCGTGTCGATCGAGGTCGGTATGACCGGCCGTCAAGGTATGGTCGGCGTCGTCACATTTATCGGCGATGCCCGTATGGCAAAACGTGCTGTCGTGCAGCGTGAGGGTAAAGCCTTTCGCATGAAAGCAGAGGATGTCGAGAAAGAGTTTGCTACTTGTCCTGATTTTCAGGATATCTGCATGTGCTACACCCAGACGCTGATCGCCCAGATCTCGCAAAACGCGATCTGCAATCGGCTCCACTCAGTCGAACAGCAGCTTTGCCGTTACCTGCTCGTCAATCAAGATAATCTACAAACAGATACGTTCTCGATGACGCACGAGCAGATATCGAACGTGTTCGGCGTCCGCCGCGAAAGCGTCTCGCTCGCCGCCGCCGGGTTAAAAGATCGCGGGCTGATCGAATATTCGCGCGGAACGCTGACGATACTCGACCGCCCGGGATTGTTGAAAGCAGCTTGCGAATGTTACGAGGTCGTGCGTGAACAGTACGACCGGATCCTCAGCAAATACATCAAGACACACGGCGCATAAACGCCAAACCACCACATTTGCTTACACCGCCCACTGTGTATGCTACCGCACAGACGCGCCTTGATTTCTCCTACATAATAAAAATACACCGCATTGCGGGCCTATCTTGTTTGTTTACCACTCCCTAACAATCAATTAAGACACGGACAATAAAAGCGGTGCGGACAAATATATTTCGAAATAATAAGAGGTAATTGATATGACAGAAAATAAAAATTGCGGACACACATTTACTAACGGACTCACATATCTATTGATCGGCGGCGGCATCGGCGCGGGGCTTGCATTGCTCTTTGCTCCGAAATCGGGCACCGCTCTTCGCAGCGACATCGCCGACGTTACCCGCAAGGGCTACGACGCAACGGTCGAAAAAGCGACAGCGTTAAAGGACCAGTCGGCAGCGGCGGTGAGTGCCGTCAAGGAAAAGGCCGAGGCTGTATATGATTTTGCTTCGGCAAAGATCTCTGCCGGCACCGAAGCCATAAATAATGCGGCCACGGCCGCCACCGGAGCCGTCGCTGACGGTCTCGAAAAAATTCAAGACGAGGCCGAGCAGGTCTCAAAACAGATGGGTAATGGCCGTAAATCGACAAGTATCGTCTAGGCCAAAACCACGCGCTCTCTCCTGCACCGTCTCCCACAAACATTCGGTCCAAGGAGGACCAACATTATGAAGATAAGTATAAGAAACACAGCATTATTTACGTTGATCGCTATTGCGTTCACATTTAGCACGGCCGTACAGGCCCAAAATCGTCCGTATCGCGTCTCGGACCGTGAGGTCCAGACCGTGCTGGATCGTATCGAAGACAAAACCAACGATCTCAAAGACGAGGTCGAACGCAATCTGGATAACAGCAATGTTAACGGTACAAATCGCGAAGATTCGATAAACACGATGATCTCAAATTTTGAGAACGCGACCGACCGTTTGAAAGATAATTTCAGAGGCCGGCGTTCGACGACCAATGACGTTGACACCGTTTTGACTCAGGCTGTGCGGGTCAACAGCTTTATGCGTAACAACCGCCTGTCGCAAAATGCCCAGAGCTTGTGGACGCAGATCCGTGCCGATCTCAACACGGTCGCCGGATATTACCAGACACGTGCAAACTGGATCGACACCGTCAACAACAACGGCGGCGGTTGGCAAAATAATCAAGGCGGCTATACCGCAACCGACGCTCAGGTGCGTATCATCCTGGACCGGCTCAAACAGAGCAACAACAGGTTTCGCACGAGTTTTAATAGCTGGAATCGCCGATATAACCGCAACAACCAAAACACGACGGCGGGTGAGATCGTTGGACTAACGACCGAGCTCGAACGTGCGCTCATTGACGTGCGCAACAATTACAACAATCGCAACCGCAGTTCGCGTGGTATCGACGATGTAATGCGTCCGGCCGCTGAGATAAATAGCTACATCGGCACTAACCGCACGAACAACGACGTGATGAACCGGTGGGTCATCGTCCGCAACGACCTGACCACGCTCGCGGGCTATTACCGTATGAGTTTTGATTGGAACAATCCTTACAATAACGGTAATCAGGGCGGCGAGAACACGCGCTTTGACACGCGTCTGACAGGTACCTATCGATTGAACTCGGGTATGAGCGATAACGTTTCGACCGTCGTCGATCGTGCGATCCGCAGTGCGAACTACAGTTCGAACGAGCAGGACCGTATGCGCCGCAATCTCGAACGCAGACTTGCTGCACCTGAAGCTCTGACGTTTGAAAAGAACGGCCGTCAGGTGACGATGTCATCGACAAACGCCGCGTCAGTCGTACTAGATGCCAATGGCGTCAAGCAGACCGAAACTTCGCCAAACGGCCGCACCGTGACCACTAGCGTCACCGCGACCAACAGCGATCTGACGATCAACTACGAAGGCGACCGGATGAACGATTTTTACGTCAGCTTTATGCCGATCGCTAACAATCAGCTCAAGGTCACACGTCGTATCTATCTCGAAAATCAGAACACGACCGTCACATCGACGAGCGTCTATGACAAAACGAGCCAGACACCGATGTGGAACACCGGTTCGACAACGGTAAATAACGGCGGCGTGACGAACGGATTTATCATCCCGAACAACACCAACCTGATGGCGACATTGGATGGTGCTGTTTCGACGAGAACCGCTAGGGACGGTGACCGTTTCACGATGACCGTTACCTCACCTTCGCAGTACAACGGTGCTGTGATCGAGGGCAATGTCGTCGGTGAACGTTCGGGCGTCGTATCGGGCCGGGCAAATCTGACGCTTAGCTTTAACACGATCCGTCTGCGCAACGGCCAGACGTACCGCTTTGCCGGTATCGTCGAGCAGGTAACCGACACTGACGGCCGCATGATAACCGTCAATAACGAAGGCACCGTCCAGGACAATAACCGGACGGGTACGACGGTCGCGAGAGCCGGTATCGGAGCTGTGCTTGGTGCCATCATCGGTGCGATCGCCGGCGGCGGCGATGGTGCGGCGATCGGAGCGGGCATCGGTGCAGGTGCGGGAGTCGGAACTGTCGTCTTACAGGGCCGCGACAATCTGGACCTTGCTGCCGGTTCGCGATTTACCATTACGGCAACTGCTCCGGCAAACGTAAGTTCGCGGTAACCAACCCGCGTCTCGGAAGAAACGCCTCTGGTAAACAGGCGTCTCATCTTAGGCACGCTCCCGGTAAACGAGCGTGCCTCCTTCTAACTACAATTTGTGTAAGTCCTATGTGATGGTGGGTCTTGCGCATTGGCCGGCTGGATAAAACCAGCCGGCATTTTTATTGTAAATTTGACTTTATTTGACGCCCATTCAGGGTGATCTTGTGCAGGCCTGAGAGGATGTCGATCAGGTTTAGCAGCTTTGCGGGGACAAAGAGGATCGTCTGGCGGAGGCTGCGTTTTTTTAGCAGGAGCGCTAATGCTCCGGCCGCTGTGATGAAAGCGGCGATAACGGCCGGATAGACGGCCGATGGCAGCAGTGTGCAGAGGGCGATCATTAACACCCACGCGGCAAAGAGTATCGTCGTTTTTAGCCGCAGCCAGCAGAACGCGATACCGTTGCCGGCACGGGCGGCGTGCGAGATGGTTTTGGTGATCTCGCCGAGCCGTTTAGCACGCATATCCCGCATAAATGTCGAGACGATGCTCGCGGCCGATACTCCGTGATAACAGCGGGTGTGGCACGCCATCGGGTGCGGTATCACGCTGAGCCGCCAGCCGTTTTTGATAAGCCGCAACCCAAGCTCCGCCTCCTCTTCCATTGCAAGCTCAGGGTCAAACGAACCTACTTCGAGAAGTGCCGCACGGCGGTAAAAACACGCCGGGCCGCGCAGCCATTTGACATCGGTGGGCTCATCGAAACGCTCGTCTAATTCGAGGATAAATTCGCCTGATTCACTAACGTCGTCGATACGGCCGTTAACGCCAGCAAGCCGTGGGTCAGACTCGATATAACTGATCGCACGCTGCAAAAAGCCTTGGTAGATGAGCGTGTCGGCGTCGAGGAACAGTATGTATTCCCCGGTCGCGTCTTGCGAGCCCGCATAACGCCCAGCGGAGGGCGACAACCGTAGCCCCGCAGACAGATCAAGCACCGTCACCCCAAACCCTCGAACGATCTCAACCGTCCGGTCGGTCGAATGCGAATCGACAAAGATCATCTCGGCACCGCCGATCTCGCGTGCAGCGGCCTGTGCGGCCTCGACGCATTTGGCGATGCCGCTTTGCTCGTTGCGGCCGATGATGACTATCGAAAGTTTCATTTCTATCTACTAACGCCCCGACAACTGATAATTACGCCGCCACGCACGACGCCATGCCTTAAGCATCTCGGTGGCCTGCGACGGCAAAAGTCCCGCCGAAAAGGTTTTCGCGGCTGAGATCGCGCGACCGATGCCTTCGTCGGCAAGAGCGAGACGCGCGTTGCGATGCAGGCTGACATCGACCAGCTCGGTGCGGCGATTAGCCCAATCGGATTTATAGGCTTCGTCACCGCGGAGAAAATCGTAGAGCATCACTCCGCGCTTTGCCGCCGCCTGTATCGAGAGCCCAAGCAGCACGAGGCCGACGCTCAAGTTTGCCGATTCGAGATCGTAACCCGCATTGTAATAATAAAAGGTGCGGCCGTCGTCGAGCCCGTAGATCGACCCGCGGCATGTCCCTTCAAACCATAGCTCGTCAAACCGTATGAGCTCGGCCGCCGCGAGTTGCGGTACGAGTGAGCGTTGAAACTCGATCAATCGCGGATGGCCGCTGAGTTCGGATCCACCTGACGCCGCCCAACGGCGTTCGTGCAGGACCAGAAATCTCTCAAATGCGGCCGATATCTCCGCCGGATCGATGATGGAGCGAAACTCGTAACCCGATAGCTTTTCGATCTGTTTTACACGGCGTTTAAAATTGCTCGCCCGACGGCTTTGCTGCAAGACAGCGTCCCAACCGGCGCCCAGATCTATCTGCGGGCATATGTCGGCGACGGCCTTACGCCTGCTGGCGAAACCAAGAACCTCGTTTTTGTTCGCTAACGACGAATCGGCGTCGATGTATTCAAAACGCACGGCATCGCGGCTGTGATCCACAGCGAGATGCTCGTATATTTCGGCGAGCGCTTCGGATATGTCCTCACCACGGGCGATCATGCCGAGATGATCCGCTCCGCCGACGCCTTCGCCAATAAAGCCAAGCCGACGGATACGCATTCCGAGCCGGCGTTTTTCTTCGCTAATCATTGGCAGGATCGCGATC
>JBEBGA010000537.1:0-1585 GCA_040081695.1 Pyrinomonadaceae bacterium | reverse complement strand
TATCCGCGTCTATCGGTCGCCCGACCAATATGACTCCAAACAGGGAGATCTGGCGAATTGGTTAATGCGGCTCGCACGCAATTTGATAATCGACGATTACCGGCACCGCCAGCGTAACCCGCAAAATTCGATGGCGGACGCGGTGGACGATCACCAGTATCACCTCAGAGCCGCCGGAACCTCGGCCCATCGCGAGATGGAACGCAAAGAGCTGGCAAATCAGGTGCAAGAGGGCATCGATAAGCTGCCTGAGGACTTGAAGACTTGTGTGATATTGCGTGACATCGAGGAATTGACATACCAGGAGATAGTTGACGTGCTGAAAATACCCGAGGGTACCGTCAAATCGCGTATCAATCGCGGACGTATTGAGCTTGCAAAAATACTAAGAAGGATGAGGGTGGTGACGATATGAACGATCCAAACGAAATAGCCGATCAGATCGCAAACCAGACGCAGAGCCAGCAGGCTTCGCTTGGCGAAACGGCCGCTAATGTCGGCGGCACCGTTACTGAGATCGGCGGCGAGTTGGCGGCAGAGGTCGCGATTGACGGAGCACTCGAGGCTGCGGGTGGTGTCGGCGAAACTATATTGGACGGAGCGGGCGATCTGCTCGGAGGTTTATTTGACGCGATCAATTGATCGCAAAGTTATTAGCAAGGGGTTGAATTTATGAATAAGGAGAAGAACATTATCAATTGTTCGCAGTTCGAAGAGCTGCTGACGGATTATCTTGATAAGACGCTTGTGAACGGTGTGCATAGCTCCGTCGCCGAGCACGCTCTCTCCTGTCCGCTGTGCCACGCTTTGCTCAATGACGTTAAGGAATCGCTCGACGCTTGCCGCAACATGGCTGTGCCGAGCGTGTCGGTCACGAAATTAGAGGCCCGCGTGCTGTCGATGACGATGCCGGAAACGGCGATGGTCTGCGAGGATTTTGAGTGGCACCTGACCGATTATCTCGACGGATTTTTGCCCGCACAGACATTTCACCGCTGGGAACGCCACGCGGCGTTGTGCACGACTTGCGAAGACCTGCCCGGCATGGTCGTGCGTTCGATCGGTGCCTGTTACACCTACAAGATGGAAGAAATGCCCGTGCCCGCCGGCCTGCACGAGCGGATCTTGGAAACGACGCTGGGCGATGTCGAGATCAAAGAATTGAAAGTTTCGTTGGCCGCACGTCTGGGCGAATGGATCGACAGCATCAAGTTCCCGATATCCGTGCCGCAGCTTGCTCCGCTGGCGATGATGGTGATGTTTGCGTTTTTGGTCTTTAGCCAGACCGTCTCGGCCGACGGCACGATCGGCAGCGTCTATGAAAAGAGCGTCGAGCTTGCCGAGGCGACTTATCAACAAAGTGCGGACGCATTAAAAGGAAATCCACAACAGAGCGAGAGCATCAAGATTGATCCGGTGAGTGGAACGACTGATGTTTCGAACGAGGGCGGAAAGTAATGAACTGCAGCTATCACGACCATAATGCGGCAACAGTAAGCTGCAATAGCTGCGCCCGGCCGCTCTGTCCGGCTTGCGACCATCGCATCAAGGGTTTCCCTTATTGCCAGGATTGCATCGTTTTGGG
>JBEBGA010000181.1:0-6433 GCA_040081695.1 Pyrinomonadaceae bacterium | reverse complement strand
GCTCACGCCGACGGGCATCCGGGTCGAACGGCTTTCTGCCAAGTATTTTGTCAACGATTCCCATTATCTAATCCAATTCGAGCGGCGGCCTGTCGTACTTTGCTCTTAATTTGTTTATTGCCGAAAGCACCGTCGGACGCTTGATAATTCTCGCCTCAAGCGGCCGTTTGCCCGGAATATCAAGAAAGATCAGCCCAAGCAATATCGTCAAAACGCCCTGTCCCGGCACACCCGGGAGCGACAGGATTATTCCCAATATTATCAACAATACACCGGCGATATTCTTAGCGATCACCGCTCCCCACTTTACTAAAAACGGGCTGCCGGGCAGAAAATCTCGCTGATGGTCGGCGGCAAAATATCGCGGCGGTATCTTTACCATCACGAGAGCAAGTGCCCCAAAACTGATCGCAAGCGAGCCAACAAAAAGTCCAAGGAAAACGAGTACCTTATTTAAGGTAAGCGAATTCCAGAAATCGGTCAGCCAAACGCCAAGCTGTTCGCGAAATACGATACCAGCAAAGATCAGTCCTAAAACAAGGACCAACCCGATCAAGATTCGGGTCCAGCTTTGCGACTGAAAAAAACTCTTAGCGCGATCGATCATACCCGTCGTCATCTATAGTCCTTAGTTCGCGGCGGATATATACAAGGCGCTGTGCGAGTGTCCATACCGATCCGATCGCAAGTACCCATAGTACCTGCGGCATGCGGTTGGCGAGGAAATGATCGGATTCCCAATTCCAGGTGGAAAGCGCTCCGATAATAAACAGCACCACGCGTTCAGGCCGCTGCAGAAAGCCGATATTTGCCTTAACGCCAAGCCCTTCGCTGCGGGCGGTAGTGTAGCTGACCAGAACCGACGCGATCATTCCGGCCCCGGCGAGAAATACGTTTAGCGTCGAGTGAAACTCGGTCATCCGGGCATAGAAGATCATTATCCCCATGAATACTCCCATGTCGGATAACCGGTCGAGTGTCGAATCGAGAAAGCTGCCGTACTTTGTAACTCGGCCAGATAGTCTTGCGACTCCGCCATCGAGCATGTCAAAAAGATTTGCGAAGATCAGCACGATACCGGCCCAGAAAAATTCGCCAAAACCAAACAACACGCCGCAGCCCATATTGATCGTCACGCCGATCAGCGTCAGCACATTTGGCGGGATGCCGGCGGACGCCAACCCCCGCACCATCGCATTGATGATACGCATCGCTCCGCGTCCAATGTTTGCACCAATTCCCAGCATTCCTAATCGTCTTTCTCGTGTATCGTCGTCAACCGCGTTATCTCAAAATTACGCCAACCGGTTGGCGTTTTCACCTTGACCTCGTCGCCCTCTTCTCTACCCATCAGTGCCTGCCCGATCGGCGAAACCGTCGAGATCAGACCGTTGTCGGGGTCGCTTTCCTCTGAGGTGACGAGGCGGTATTTCACCTTTTCCTCTTTCTCAAGGTCATACAATACTACGTTGGATCCATACGCAACACGGTCGGTCGGTATCTTTGACAGATCGATCGAATCAACCTCTATCATCCGCTGCTGCAGCATACTGATGCGAGCCTGGACCATCGACTGGCGGTCTTTTGCCGCTTTATACTCCGCGTTCTCTTTCAGATCGCCAAACTCTCGTGCGTGCTGGATATGCTTTGGCAATTCAAAGTGCAGTTCATGCTCGAGCTTATCGAGCTCTGCCCGCAATTTTTTCTTAACTTCTTCCATATAAAACCTGACCTATTTTACGCCGACACGTCTGTTTTCTTAAAGCGACGATTCGCCATGCTTGGCTTCTTTTGGGGCAGCAAACGAAATGCCGATATCGCGTGCGGTGCGGACAAGCTGTCCGTCAGCCTGGACGGTTTTGATATTGGTGCACGCCTCTGACAGCGGCACAGTCACGACCGTTCCGGCCTGTAGAGCGACCATTTTGCCAGTCTCACCGCTCGCCAAAGCCCTGACAGCACATGCACCAAAGTTGGTACCAAGCATCCGGTCAAAAGCATTCGGGCTGCCGCCGCGTTGCAGATGGCCGAGCACAACGCATCGTGATTCTTTGCCCGTCATTTCCTCGATCCGCTGAGTGATCGAAACGCCGATACCCCCAAGCCGCATCTCTTTCTGGTCTTGGTAGAGTTCCGACTTGCCAACCTCTAGGGCCCCTTCGGCGACGACTATATTTGTAAACCGTGACCCGCCGCGTTCACGGGCCTGGACCTTTTTCGCTATCGATTCGAGCGAAAATGGTATCTCCGGGATCAAGATAATATCAGCACTACCCGCAAGCCCCGCATGCAGAGCGATCCAACCCGTATTACGCCCCATCACCTCGAGGATCATCACACGATCATGCGAAGCTGCGGTCGTATGAAGTCGATCTAACGCCTCGGTCGCGATATCGATCGCGGTCATAAAACCAAACGTCAGTTCGGTCGCGGCCAGATCGTTGTCGATCGTTTTTGGCACGCCAATGACAGGAAACCCGCGTTTGTGAAACTGCTCGCCGATCGCTAGCGTCCCTTCGCCGCCGATGACAACAAGGGCCTCGATGCCAAGGATGTCGAGATTTGCCAGAGCCTCGCCTATCGGCAACTCAGTAAAATTCGGCTTCCCGTTGACCATTTTGACGAACGACCCGCGATTTCGCGTCCCCAAGATCGTGCCGCCTCTCGGGAGTAGCCCGCTGACCGTCTTGGTCGTCAGCTTCATCGTGTGAGTCTCGCCAAGTATGCCTTCAAAGCTGTCCTCGATACCGATACAGCTCATCCCAAATTCACCGACGGCCGTCCGCACCACAGCCCGTATCGCTGCATTTAGTCCCGGTGCGTCACCTCCTCCGGTCAGGATACCGATCTGCTTATACATATAAAAAATCTAGTCCGTGAAGCAAAAGGTTATTTTACTCCACGGACTTACAAATTAGAAACGTGAATAATTATGTGCGTTTCGCCGAGTTTGCGACCAACCCGCTCGCCTGTGTCATCGCCTCGATCGCCTTTAGCACCTGCGGGTCAGCCTCAAGCAACACCTGCACGCCCGCCTCGTTCGAATAATTGGCCGTCGCGAGCTCTTCGCGCAAACGCATCCGGGCATATTCGCTCTGGCCATTAATATTTTCTGCGGTGAGGCCGTTCTTAGGATCAGCGGCAGCAAACGAGCGGAACGCTTCGAAAATACGATCTGTGATAGCAAATTCGTTTGGCACCAGCGAAACTTTGAAATTCTGTTTCTCGACGCGAAATGTATCAAGACCTGCGATCTTTCCCGCTACAAGCTGCCGCGTAAAAAAGAACGCCGCTTCGTTTATCCGACCTTTGACCGGGGCGAAAGGCTGTGGCTGAACTACAACATCCGGCTCGATGCCGCGTCCGCCGTACAAAGTACGTCCGTTTGCCGCCGTTACCGGGCTCCCAGCCGGTTTTGGTTTAACGTCCAAGTCGGCATTTTCAGGTAGGTCTTCGCCATGAGTGTAATAATCGTAGATCGATCCACTCGAATAATCACGCTGTAGCGAACGTCCAAAAGGCGTGTAATAGCGAGCGGTCGTCAGCGTAACACCCGTTCCGTACGGCGTTCGAAAAACACGTTGGACTAGTCCCTTACCAAAGCTGTCGCTGCCGACGATGACTCCGCGATCATAATCCTGTATCGCACCGGCGACGATCTCCGACGCCGAGGCCGAACCGCCGTTTATCATTACGACAAGCGGCATATTCTCGATCTTGCCGCCCGTTGCTCTAAGTTCGCGTCCGGTCGTAGATTTCGCTCCCTTGACCGAAACAACCGTCTGCCCGCCATCGACAAACTTACTCGTGACCGCTACCGCCTGCTCCAGAATGCCGCCCGGATTGCCGCGAAGATCGAGGATGAGACTCTTCATCCCCTGTTTCTTGAGCTCGTCCATCGCGATCGACAGCTCTTCGCCTGTCGTCTGCTGAAATCCGCCGGTCAGCCCGACGTAGCCGATATTATTCGGCAGCATAAAATAATTTCGTATTGACGGTAGCGGAACACCGCCGCGAACGAGTTCAAAATCTATCGGACCGTTCGAACCGACGCGTTCGATCTGCACCTTGACGCTCGTACCACGCGGCCCTCGAACATTCTTGGAAACCTCGCCGCTCGTCCATTCTTTAGCATCTTTCCCTGCGACCGTCAGGATGCGGTCGCCATAGCGAAGTCCACCCTTATCCGCCGGCGTATTTGGCACGACCGACTGCACGTAAACGCCGTCACGGTGCTGCAATATCGACACACCAATGCCGTAAAACTGCGACGATTGTTCTTCGTCAAGCTTTCGTAGTTCGTCGCGTGAAAAGAAGGCTGAGTGCGGATCAAGAGTCCAAAGCATCGCCTGCATCGATTGATCCGTGAGCTTTTCGTGATTGACTGCCCCGGCGTAATTTTGGTCGACGACATCGAGTATCTCTTTGTAATCCGCCGTCACGCGTTCGTTGGTCACCGCCGTACCGGACGCGGATCGCGTCGGCAGCTTGCCGACAAGCCCACCGATAACCGCTCCGATGACGATCACGACCACCGCTATCAATGCAAAATATCTATTCATAAACCTGAAAAACGAACACCTATCAATATATCATAGACTCTGTAAGTTACATTTTCGTTGGCTTTAACCCACGAACCGTATCTAAATTCACGACAAATTTACTTTTCGGTGTCAAAAATTTACCATTACCTTTTTGCAAAATGAAACCACAAGTTTCCATCGTCATCCCGGCCTATAACGAAAGCGAGCGAATCGTCGCTCCGCTTCGCACAATATTGGATTTTGTCGAGGCGTCCGAGGCCGTCTACGAAGTCATTGTCGTTGATGACGGTTCGTCCGATGACACCGCCGAAGTCGCCCGCCGGATATTTGCCGAACACCCAAACGTTGCGACCAACGTTATTAGATACGAAAAAAACCGTGGTAAAGGTTTCGCCGTGAATACCGGTTTGCAAGCCGCGAACGCTGACATCGCAGTTTTCACCGACGCCGACCTCTCGACGCCGATCACGGAGATCGACAAACTCATCAATCCCATTAAGTCGGGTGAATATGACGTTACATTCGGCTCGCGAGCACTCGATCGAAGCTTGATCGGCTCGCATCAGCCTTGGATCCGGGAACAAGGCGGAAGGTTGGTTAACCGCATGATCAGAACCATGTCCGGCTTACAGTTCGCCGACACACAGTGCGGGTTCAAAGCATTTAACATGGTCAAATTTCGCCCGTTGCTTGGCGTAATGGCGATCGACCGTTTTGGTTTCGACATCGAGTTTCTCTACGTCGCAAACCACCACGGACTAGGACTCGCTGAGATACCAGTCCGTTGGAACGACGTCGCCGGTTCAAAGGTTTCGCCATTCCGCGACACTCGGCGTATGATGAGCGAACTAATGCAGATCCGCCGCAACTCACGACAAGGCGTTTACGACCGAATTCAAACAGGATAGACAGGATGTTCAGGATTAAATAAGTCCTCGATCCTTATCCTGCTTATCCTGTCCATCCTGTTAAAATAATTCTTATGTCAGCAAAGCTTAATGTCAACATCGACCACGTCGCAACGATCCGCGAGGCCCGTAAGACCATCGAACCGAGCATCGTCACCGCAGCCGTCATCTGCGAACAGGCCGGTGCGAATGGCATCACCGTCCACCTTCGCGGGGATCGCCGGCACATCCAAGACCGCGATATCGAATTGCTGCGCGATGTCGTCACGACATATCTAAACGTCGAAATGGCCGCGACCGACGAGATGATCGGCATCGCCGAACGCACCAAGCCCGACGCTGTTTCGCTCGTCCCCGAAAGTGCCAACGAGATAACTACCGAAGGCGGTCTGGACGTTGTCGGCAATTTTGAAACGGTCAAGAACGCCGTCGAAAGGCTCAAGGCCGCCGGTGTTTTCGTCAGCATCTTCATCGACCCAAACATCGATCAGATCGACGCCGCAAGCCGCGTCGGTGCCCAACAGATCGAGCTTTGTACCGCAGAATACGCCGAACTCACGCTTTCATCCCGTGCCGCCCACGGCGAAGGTGCTCAAAAAGCGGCAGCCGAGGTGAACCGCATTCGCGAAGCCTGCGTTCACGCAAAATCCCTCGGCCTCATCGTAGCCGCCGGCCATGGCCTGACCTATCGCAACGTCGCGGCTCTCGCCGCAATTCCTGAGATCACCGAATTTAACATCGGCCACAACATCATCTCGCGTGCAGTATTTGTCGGATTAAACCAGGCAGTAAAAGAGATGATCGACGCCATCTCATAGCTTTCACCATATGACCTACATCAAGATATTCCTCGCAGTAGCGTTCATCTTCGCTGCACAGACTATAACTTCGGCTCAATGCCTTTCGGGTGATTGTGTCAATGGACAAGGTTTCTTTAAATACCCAAGCGGTGCGACCTACGAAGGAAAGTGGGTCAATGAT
>JBEBGA010000536.1:0-1588 GCA_040081695.1 Pyrinomonadaceae bacterium | reverse complement strand
CCGTATTTGTAGCTGAGGCCGTAATCTGGAAAGGTAGCAAGAACCTCAGGTTTTGTGTCCGTCGGTTTGGTCTCGCCGCGTGTGAATTTGCGGCGTGTGAGCTGATGCGTTTCGGCGAGATAAAACCAATCCTGGCCCGTCTCGTCGCGGTAGAATTGGCAGCTATTCGGATTTCGGAGCTTGGTCATGTATGGGATGAGCTTGCCGAATTTGCCGCTCTCGGCGTCCCATCCATCCAGTATGTAAACCGTGCCACGGGTTCCGTCGGCGAGGTTGTACATATCGGTCACAAAGATGCGGCCATCGGGCGATTTGGCAAAAAAGCGTACTCGCTTCAATCCCTCCATCGCCGGGATCATCTCAAAATCCTCGGCCACGTTGAGCGTGAACGACTTGCCGTTCTTGAGCGTGATCTTATTCGGCACAAGCTTTGGCTGACCTAAAGCCACGGCGGAAACCAATGCAACCAAAATAGCAGCGACAAATAGTCTTGATCGATCTGAGTTCATCTGTGTTAATCTGTGGCAAAATACATTATGAAAACCGAAAAATTCCTCGTCAAAGAAGGCTCTAAAGTTAATCTCAAAAATCACCCGACCGACTTTACCGGCGATTATACCGATAAAAAACAAGCGGTGAAAGACCTTGAGAAAAATGTCTCGCGGCTGCGTGAATTGCAGGACGTTTTGTACGCGAGCGACAAGGTTTCGCTGCTGCTGATCTTTCAGGCGATGGACGCGGCGGGCAAGGACGGCGCGATCGAACACGTGATGAGCGGCGTCAATCCGCAGGGCTGTCACGTCGTCTCATTCAAACAGCCGTCGAGCGAGGAACTCGATCACGATTTTCTGTGGCGTTGTCAGAAAAATCTGCCCGCGAGAGGAATGATCGGCATCTTTAACCGTTCGCATTATGAAGAGGTTTTGGTTGTGCGGGTTCATCCGGGAATATTGCAATTTCAGCAGCTCCCGGACGCAACGCTCAATGATAAGGACATCTGGAAAAAGCGTTTCAAGCACATCCGCGACTGGGAAGATCACCTCGCCGAAAACGGAACGCACGTCATCAAGTTCTTCCTCAACGTCTCAAAAGAAGAGCAGAAAGCCCGCTTTCTCGCCCGCATCGCCGAGGATGACAAGAACTGGAAATTCTCGATGGGCGACGTCAAAGAACGTGCGATGTGGGACGATTACATGAAATGCTACAAAGAGGCGATGGAGGGTACCTCCACCGAAAAGTCTCCGTGGTACATCATCCCGGCGGACAAGAAATGGTTCACGCGTCTCGCGATATCAGAGATCGTCGTCAAAAAACTCGAATCGCTCGACCTGCAATATCCGGTGCTGACTGATGAGCACAAGGCGGAGCTTTTGGAAGCGAAAAAGTTATTAGAAAGTGAGAAATAAAAAGCTCTGCGTTAAGACCTTTATTTTAACGCAGTATATCGCAGGGAACGCAGAGATTAATTGGGAACTGATTTTCAAGAGAATTCGTTTATTATCCCGAAGAGGAAACAGTATGTTTTGCCCCGAATGCGGAATCGAAGAGCGTCAGTCAAATCAGTTTTGCCGTGCCTGCGGCACTGATC
>JBEBGA010000535.1:0-1594 GCA_040081695.1 Pyrinomonadaceae bacterium | reverse complement strand
GGAGTCGACGTTGGGGTACTTGTCGGCGTTGCCGTTGGCGTCGCCGATGGTGTACCGGTCGGGGTCGGGGTTGGTGTCGGTGTCGGACCGGCGACATTCGGCGTCCAGAATCCGCCGTGGATCGCAAATGGCACACCGAGCAGCGTTCCGCCCGTAACGACGGGTTGGCCGATCGTGCCCGAAAGCGAAAATAGCCCGCTGGCAGTCGTCCCACCGCCACCGGCAATCACGGATTTCTCAATCTGAAAAATCCCGCCGCTCTGCGGGGAGGCGACGAGCGGGAAAACCAACGCCGCGACAAATCCGATAATAATACGCATGACTTTCTCCACCTCCGCCAGTGTGACCGCTACTCGTTACAAGATCCGTCTTTTCTAATAGCTCATCCGACGGAGGCTAAATTTCAAAATGCTACGGACACGCAATGGCCGCCAGAATCATCGCTCCGGCGTTGTCGATCGAAAGCAATCGGCAAGTCGCACCGTCCGGCGATTTCAAGATGATTCCCTGACCGGGCGAACCGACCAGAATGTTGCCGCCCATTACGTCCAATTTTGCCTTCGGTGTGGTTGTGCCGATGCCGACGCTGGCGTTGTTGCCTATGACAACCGAATTGCTTTGCCCGACGATCGCGTTTGCGCCGAGCGCAGTAGCGTTTGTCAGATTGTTTGCAGTGACGTTTGAATTTGCGCCGACAAGCGTGTTGCTGTTGCCAATGGTGTTCGCCCCTCCCGCTTCCTTGCCAACAAAAGTATTGTTTGCTCCCGTGGTGTTTGCTACGCCTGACCATTTGCCGAAAAAGGCATTGTCGCTGCCCGTCAAATTGACGATTCCCGCTTCGCGCCCGAAAAACGAATTGTTATTGCCGGTGTTGAAACTGCCCGCCGAGAGTCCGAAAAACGAATTGTAATCGCCTGATGCGCCGGCACCTCCGGCAGCAGTGCCGAAAAACGAATTGCTTCTGCCAGTAATATTGTTCAAGCCCGCACTTCCTCCGAAGTAAGAGTTATCGCCGCCGGTCGTGTTGGCTCGTCCGGCGACCGCGCCGAAAAACGTATTGTTGTAGGCGGTATTGTTTTCTCCGGCGAGCGTACCTACAAACGTATTTCCCGCACCGACGACATTCAGATTCCCAGCGCCCGCGCCGACGAAAGTATTGCTCGTTCCGTCAAACGGAAACGGAATGCCGGGCGTGGTGTTTGCACCAGCACCGAATCCGACATATAGATTTCCGCCAAAGCCCACGCCTGTGTCAACCGCCCGCAAAACGCGATTGCCGCCGATGTTGTATTGCGTCGCCGCGCTAAAGATATTCGCCGTCCCCGTTCCGGCGACGTTGAAACTGCCAGACTGTTGGGTTGCTGGATTATTCTGAATATAGCTCGCGCTCAAATTGGGTATCTGAGCGAAGTTGAAAACTCCGCTGGTGATCTTGCTCGCGTCTAGATTGGGAATTTGCGCCGTATTGAAAACGCCCGACGTGATCTTGCTCGCGTCTAGATTGGGGATTTGCGCCGTATTGAAAACGCCCGACGTGATCTTGCTCGCGTCCAAATTTGGTATCCGCGCGACGGTGAAAATGCCGGACGTGATC
>JBEBGA010000180.1:0-6463 GCA_040081695.1 Pyrinomonadaceae bacterium | reverse complement strand
ACGACGGCATTAACAAATGCAACCGCCCCCGGAATAGGAACGACCGCCGCACCGACCTCTATTGCTCGCTGCACAATACGAAACGCCGGGTCGCAAATTCCCGGTGTACCGGCATCGGACACAATGGCAATATTTGCTCCGGAGACAAGACGGTCGGCAAGCACTTCGGCACGTTCGAGTTCGTTGTGCTCGTGGTAGCTGATGAGACGGTTTGAGATACGGAAATGATTGAGCAGCTTGAGCGTATGGCGGGTGTCTTCGCAGGCGATAAGATCGACGGTCCGCAGCACTTCGAGAGCGCGGTGCGTCACATCTTGTAGATTGCCGATCGGAGTAGCAACTAAATACAACGTTCCAGCCATAATCTGACTATAACAAAAAAAGCCCGCGTCGCTAGAGACGCGGGCATAAAGAAGATAGGTGAACTAATGTCTGGTTAGAAAGGCCACCAGCTCGGGCGTCCGCCATTGTTCCAACCACCGTTACCATTGCCATTGCCATTATTCCAGCCGCCGTTATTGCGTCCGTTGTAGGCATTTGCGATGACACGCAGGTCATTGTTGATCTGATTCCAGTTTTGCAGATACTGTTGCAGACGTGCTCGACGGATCTCCCGTTCTAACTGATTACCGAGGTCGAGTACGCGTCGAGCTTCGTTTGCGCTCTTGTACTGATCGCGGCCGTCATCGTATTTGTCCTCAAGCTTGTCAGCCGCTTTACGAAACTGATCAGCAAGATTTTTTAGCGAACGGAAATCGACGTTGTTATTGTAACCACCGTTACCATAGCCGCCATTGCCGTAACCGCCGTTATTCCAGCCGCCGTTGTTGTTGCCATAGCCGCCATTGTTCCAACCGCCGTTATTCCTACGGTCGTCGAGCCGCTCGATCTCTTTCTTAAGATCCTTGCTACGATCTTTAAGATTGCGGACGGTCGATCTGATATTGTAATAGCCGTTATTTCCGTACTGGCCGTTGTTATAACCGCCATTACCATAACCGCCGTATTGAGCCGAAGCGATGGCCGGCAAGATTAGCACCATTATTGATAATGCCGAAATTGTTATTAAACTTTTGATCTTGTTCATTGTTGTCTCCCTTTTCATAAATCTCGGGCAATGATTTGGCCATTGCTCACTAGAGTAATGGCAAAGAGCGTGCCATTCGGCTGCCGCAGTGTGCATAATACGCATAGAGCCCTGTTTTCACAAGGCTTTACGGTCAGATCATTTTTTGTAATTTAAGGGGTGAATTGTTCCATTTCGGAGCAATTGTCCCAAATCGTTAGTCTAATGTTGCAGATGGTTTAGTACCTTACCGGAGATCGCATTTGCCGCACAGATACGTCCGCCGGTGGCAACTTTTCCGTCGAGCGTGTCGATCTTGTCGGCAGTCGAGAGCAGACGCTCACGCAGCTTTTCCATCGAGATCTTTGGCTCCGCAGCAATGATGAGGGCCGCAACGCCTGACACATACGGCGTTGCCATCGACGTCCCCGAAGCCTCGCGATACGCACCGCCGAGCCAGGTAGAGAGTATGTCTTTGCCCGGAGCGGCGATGTGGACTGTTTTGACGCCAAAGTTTGAAAAGCCCGCGAGTTTGTCGTTGCGGTCGAGAGCAGCAACGCTGATGACATTCGGAAGGTCGTAGTTCGACGGGTAATGCGGACGGCTGTCGTTGTTCGAACCGTCGTTTCCTGCCGCGGCGACAAACAAAATACCTGCCTCGCCCGCCGCACGGATCGTGTCCTCAAGCGCTTTTGACTTCGAAGTAGAGCCCCAGCTTGCGCTGATGATGCGAACGTTGACGCCATTCTTTTTACGGTCGATGGCATAGTTGATCGCCTCGATCGCATCCTCGGTCGTGCCCGAACCGCCGCGTCCTAAAAACTTGAGCGGCATGATCCTGACCGTTTGATTGATGCCGGTGATGCCCTCGCCATTGTCGCCCTCGGCACCGATGATGCCCGCACAATGCGTGCCGTGGCCGTTATCGTCCATCGGATCGGCGATCTTGTCAGTACCGTTGTAGCCGTTGATATCATTAAACGTGCCAAGCTCGTCGTCGGTGTACGCAGGAACATTTGCGGGGCGCGTCCACATATTTCCCTTGAGATCGACATGTGTAAAATCAACTCCGCTGTCGAGCACGGCAACCACGACTTCTTCGCTTCCTTTGGTCTTTGTCCAGGCCTCGAGAGCATCGATATCGGCCCGCTGAGTGCCGCCATCCTGTCCAAGATTATTTAGCGCCCATTGGTCGCCGAACAGAGGATCGTTCGGCATCTCCGCTGTGGTTTCGCGGTAAACTCCGTCTTTGACCGCGTCTTTCTGGATCGGATCGTCGAGCTTGATGCGGTAATTGACCTCTGCGTAAGCGACGGAATCGCTCATTGCCGCATACTGGTCGGCGACCGCTTGAGCATCGGCGTTATCAAGATCATCGATGACCGCGAGACCGCTGACGGATTCGATCTCGTCCGTAACAGCGTCGTTATTCGCCGTAGCGATCGACCTTATCTGGGCAAGGCTAACGCCCGGTTTGAACCGCACGAGCACCTCAGGTGCGGCATTCGTTGTTTGCTCGGCTTTGAGTGTTTCTACACGCTTTTGAACGGCATCCGAGCGATCATGCAGAGCTTCTTTCCACCGTCCGATCTGCCCCAAAACTGCCGCCATCGTGATCAAAACCACCGCGATGCCGAAGTGTATCCAGATATTATTGCGATTCATAGAAAATACCTCGCTCTATGATTGTATGACGTAATTCTCACCCTTAAAGCCCACCAGCCGCAGCTGATATTTATCTCCGCGATATTCGTAATTTTCGCGATTTGCGACGAGCGTTATCTGCCAACCGCTTGAGATCATCTGTGCCGACATCTCGCCGTCAACTGCCGCTCCGAGCGACATATCGGGGAACCCTTTGTCGACGATATCAAAGACCTCGACGCCGCCCGCGTCAATATTTAAACGTTTGGCGAGGTCGGTTTTTGCAAGCTCGGCAGCAGATTCTCTGGTAAAACTCATGTGTTTTTCAATCTTGCTCTTTTTACGAAACCGAGTCAATAAAAGTTCGGACTGAGAAATTAGCCACAGATGGACACAGATAAACACGGATAAGAATTAAAACTAGATCTACTCATCTGTGTCTATCTGTGTTTATGTGTGGTGAATTTTTTTGCAGTCAGATTCCTCGTGATCTCGACAATGGCCGGGACGATGTACGTGGCGCAGGCGACGCCTAGGATCAGGCCTGTGACGAAGCGTGATAAGTGGTTGTTTTCCCAAATACCAAAAACGGTCAGCGACCAATCGATGCCGATGGGGATGAGCGAGAAAAACAGCCAGATGCGCGGGAGCGGCTCGATACCGTCGATGTTTCGCCAGAGCGGATAAATGGCAATGCCAAAGACCAACCCGAAATACACACCAAAGCAACGCGAGCAAACTGCGAACTGTTCGCCCGCGATGTGAAATGAGCGGTCAGGTATTTGGTGGCAAATGTAGCTAAAGAAATTGTAGAGAGGTGTAGAAACACCAACAAAGCCATTCGCTTTGGCAAGCGGTGCGGCGACGGTCAGCAAAACCCAAGCCCCTACAACGACAAAACCGGCCATCCAAACCCGTATCGCTTGTTTTCGCATTTTTGCTGCGAGGTCAAGCGAGACGTAATTCGAGGCCGGCTCGGTCATTACTTGTTAATTACTAAACGGTCGCTACTTCGGCAGCCGGAGCAGCCTTAGCGGCGGCTCGTCTTGCCAATTCTTCCTCTGGCAGATCGCCGCAGTCTTCACGCAAATGCTTGAGCATATTGGGCTTGAGCGTTGCCAGCAGTTCGGCACGGGTTTTGACCTCGATCGGCTTGCCGAGATAGATCTTGCCCATTTTTGCAAGCCGTTTTTCGGACAAAAGCCCGGCAAACATCATCAGCGGATATGTAAAGTTTGGCCCGTTAAGACGACGCAATTTATACATCCACATACCGATCGAACCGATACGCCATGCGGTCGGCCCCCACCAGCTATACTGGCCCGGACGCAGATTCATCTTCCAGCATTTCATCATCAGCTGCCATTGTAGCGGCGTAAGCTGTTTGGTCTCGGTCACGCCTTTTTCCATCTCCATACGCGTGTCATGCAGCGGCGTAAAGATCGACGGGATGAGGAACGCAAACAAACCGCGGCGTTCCATCTCGTAAATTAGATCGAGTGTCGCCATGTTGTCCTCGTCGGTCTCATCGGGGTTGCCAACGATGAGCGTCATTGCCGGGAACCAGTTGTTCTCGTTCATGACCCGAAGGCCTTCAAGCACGACACTCTGCCAGTGATCGATGGCAAACGGCACGCCTTTCGACGCCATGACCTTTTTCGCCATCTTGATCGAACCGGTTTCAAGCCCGATAAGTGGAGCAAGAGCCTTCTTCTCAGGATGCGAGCTAAGATACGGGAAATGTATCGGGCTTTTTGGCAGCAGTTTGTCCGAAAGCTCTTTGATCAGGATCGGATCGACGACCGCCGGAGCGATGGTCGCATGGCTGAGCACATGCTGCTCGACGCCCGGTGTATCGACGATCGACCCATACAGATCGAGCAGAGCCTCACGGTTCGGGAAATAGAATGGTATATCCGTATGCACCTGTCCCCAGATGAACATATCCTCAGTTGCCAGTGAGATCTGCTTATTGCCCTCGCGGACGTTAGCCTCGACGGCACCCATGATCTTGTCCTTCGGCAGATCGATCTGCGGATTTAGATCGGGGACGCAGAATTTGCAACGACGACCGCAACCGGTCGTCATCTCGACAACGCCAAAGGTCGTTCGCGTATCGGGGAACATGATCGAATCACGCTCGGTCGGATGCTTGACCGTGATCTCTTTGGGCAGCTCTTCGCCGCGAATAGCTGAGGCAAACAGGTCAAGCGTATCATTCGACTCGCTGCGTCCGTCAACGACGCAATCGATGCCAAGCTCTTCGTACAGGTCGGTCTGGATGATCTGCCAGCCGCCTGAGCCGCCGACGATGACCTTGAAATTCTCACGGTTCTCGTTCCCTTTGATCTGGGCAAACAGCTCACGCGAATAATGCGAGTTGATCGGCATCTTGGACGAGCCAAAGATCGATGTATAGACACCGGCCGCAAATGTCACACCAAGCGGGTTATGCGTCGAAACAGCCACAACGCGGGTTCGCGGGCCGATAAATTTTTCGAGGTCCTGCGGATAGCACGAAACGATATCGTCCTGTTCGTACGCACGCAGCAGCGATTTTTCGACCAGACGCACACCGGCGGGCATATATTTTGCCGAACCGTCCTCGTAATGTTCAACCTCACGCCACTTTGGATACTTTCGATTTAGGATGCTCTCAAGCCATATGGGCAGGCTGGCCATCGCCATTTGAATAAAATACCCGGCGTGATCGATAGCCTCGGTCAACGGGGCCGTCAACACGATCAGCTTTCCCTGATCGTCCGCCGGTTTAGTACCGTTCATCTTATGGCCGTTGCCATTTACATGGCCGTTGCCGTTCGTATTCTGTTCACTAACACTACTACTCATTCATATCCTCCAAACAATATTGAATCCTAACTTAATAACGCCGACTAAGCTAGTCATTTTTCGCTAAAACCGTATAACTGCGTCGGGCCCACCCTCGACATGGACGGTATCGACAAAGCGGATGCTCTTGCTGTCGGTAGTCATAACGACCGAATGTGTCCGCTTGCCCGAGCCAAAGAACCGCACGCCGCGAAGCAGAGCACCGTCGGTCACGCCTGTTGCGGCAAAGATGATCTTTTTGCCCGGAGCAAGGTCATTGGTGTCATAGACCTTGTTTGCATCGGTTATGCCCATTTCGTTGAGACGTTTCATCACTTCATCGTGAGGCGGCACTTTGTCCTTATCGACACCTAATTTGTCAGGATCCCAGACGAGCTTGGCAAGTATCTCACCATTGAGGCATTTCATCGCGGCTGCTGTTATGACGCCCTCCGGAGCTCCGCCAATGCCCATCAAAGCGTGAATGTTTGTCCCCGCGACCGCCGCCGAAATACCGGCTGACAGATCTCCGTCCGAGATCAATCGAATGCGTGCACCGGTCGCCCGAACATCGTCAACGAGCTGTTTGTGCCGCGAACGGTCGAGACAGATCACGGTGAGGTCCTCGACATCGCGGCCGAGACGACGAGCGATGTTCTTTAGGTTTTCTTCGACAGGGGCATCGATATCGACCGCGCCGCGGCACGATGGGCCGACGACGATCTTGTCCATGTATAGGTCCGGTGCGTTGAGCAACCCACCGCGTTCGGCTGCAGCAAGCACCGCAATTGCATTGTTGGCACCGAGAGCACACAGATTTGTTCCCTCGAGCGGATCGACGGCGATATCAACCTCGGGAAATTCGTGCCGAGCTTCTTCGGAAAAGATGCCGCCGCCGACTTCTTCGCCGATGTAGAGCATCGG
>JBEBGA010000534.1:0-1597 GCA_040081695.1 Pyrinomonadaceae bacterium | reverse complement strand
AAGGACCGAAAGTTTGGTGAAGGCAAGCCTCGCGGCGAAGAGTTCTAAAGACTCTTAGTGCAAGGGAAAAAGAGCCTCGCGGCTGCACCCGCGAGGCTCTTTTTTTCATTTGTATAGCAGAAACGGCGTCCGGCGTTTTAAGAAATCATCAATCCCTGTTTTCGCCGCACGTTCGATCTCCTCAGGAGTATCGCCGCGTTTTACCCGCTCAAAAATGTCTTTGTTGAGCAGCAGATTCAGATACTTTTCGACATTCCATTCCGCCGGATAAAGCTTTCGCAGAGCAACGGCGATCTCGATGCCCGTTCGCACGGAGTTAAACTCGTCGCGGTTTGTGATGATGATGTTCACACCGCTGAGTTGCGCGTCTTTGAAAACAGATGCGTTGGGTTTGAATCGGATCGGGACGAAGCGCACGCCTTTGATACCGCGTTCATTGAGATATGTTGCCAGCTTTTGACCGTCCAGCCACGGAGCCCCGATAACCTCGAATGGCGTATCCGTACCGCGGCCGACGCTGAGATTGCTTGCTTCAAGCAGACCAATTCCGGGATAAAGTGTCGCCTCGGTCAGCGAACGCATATTTGGGCTTGGATTGATCCAGGTCTGGCCCGTCTCATCAAACCACGCGCTCCGCGACCAGTTTTCCATCTTGATGACCCGCAGGTCGGCGCCGATCTTCCGCTCAGTGTTCATCATCATCCCGAGCTCGCCGATCGTCATTCCATAACGAACCGGTATCGTGTGAGCCGCAATAAACGACAACCTGTCCTCATCCGCAAGGGGCCCCTCGACATCCGCCCCGCCTAGCGGGTTTGGCCGGTCGAGCACATAGACCGGTTTGCCCAGCTTTGCCGCCTCTTCCATCACATTTTTGAGCGTCGCCGTGTAGGTGTAAAACCGCGTCCCGATGTCCTGAATGTCATAGACGATCGCGTCGAGGTCTTTCAATTGCTCAGCCTTTGGCCGCCGCGTCTCGCCGTAAAGCGAGTAGATCGGCAGCCCTGTCTTTTCATCAACCGAGTCGCCCACCTTATCATCTACCAGCCCGCGAATACCATGCTCCGGCGAAAACAACGCCATGAGCTTTACATTCGGAGCCTCTTTCAAAATATCGATCGTCTGTTTGCCGCCGAAGTTGCGACCGGTGTGATTGGTAACAAGCCCGATGCGTTTGCCCTCAACATCCTTGAACGCATTCCTTTCTAGGACATCGATTCCGTTTAGCACGATTTTAACCTCTGATCCAAACCGAACAGATGGAGGATTGAAATTTGCGGGAACCGTAATGGGGCCTCTTATGGCCTGATCGTTCTCTCTCGCCGGAAGCGCTTTTCTCGCTGCGTCTGCCTGCTCCTTGAACTTTGGAATCTGAGCCGCGACCGCCGAATTGTATGTACTCTCGGCAAGTCGATACACCTCCACCGGCGTGTCTTCGACAGCGGACGCAACGACCGTCGCGACCTTTGCACGTAGAGGGGTCACATCGCCTTTGCCGTCGGGGTGAACGCGGTTCGACAGGAAGACAACAAACGTCTGCGAAACCCGGTCGATCCAAACGCTCGTCCCCGTAAAACCCGTATGCCCAAACGACCCA
>JBEBGA010000179.1:0-6482 GCA_040081695.1 Pyrinomonadaceae bacterium | reverse complement strand
TTTCTCGACTGGTCGCCTTTGAACATTGCCCCTAATTGCGGGATAGTCTGGTGCGACTCATCGATCACCATAAGCGCGCTGCTCGGCAGATAATCGAGCAGCGTGGGCGGCGGTTCGCCCGGCAGTTTGCCGGTCAGATGCCGCGAATAATTTTCGATGCCGCGGCAAAAACCCATCTCTTTCATCATTTCGAGGTCATACATCGTCCGCTGATGCAGCCTCTGTGCCTCAACGACTTTGCCCTCACTGACGAGGTACTTTTCATGCTCATCAAGCTCTTTGCGGATCGTCTGGACGGCGCGTTTGATGACCGGTTTGGTCATCACATAGTGCGTTTTCGGATAGATCGGGACACGCGTTTCGTGTTTCGTAATGACCTCGCCGAGCAATGGATCGATCGTATAGATGCTTTCGATCTCGTCGCCCCAAAACTCGATACGATACGCCTGGTCCTGATAACTTGGATACAGCTCAACGACGTCACCGCGAACGCGAAACGCCCCGCGTTCAAAATCCACATTGACGCGTTCGTACTGCAATTCGACGAGCTTTTGTAGTAGGTCTTCGCGCTTGATCTTCATCCCCGGCTCGATAAATATGAGCATCCCAAAATACGCATCCGGATCGCCCAAGCCGTAAATACACGACACCGACGCGACGACGATAACATCGCTGCGTTCAAACAGAGCACGCGTCGCCGATAGACGCAGACGGTCGATCTCTTCGTTGATCGTCGCTTCTTTTTCTATGTATAGATCGGCGGCCGGGACATACGCCTCGGGCTGGTAATAGTCGTAATACGAGACAAAATATTCGACAGCGTTATCGGGGAAAAATGATTTAAATTCCTGATAGAGCTGTGCTGCAAGCGTCTTATTGTGCGCCAGTACAAGCGTCGGCCGCTGCGTCTGTTCGATAACATGGGCGATCGTGAAAGTCTTGCCGCTGCCGGTGATCCCGAGCAGCACCTGATCCTTTGTGCCGTCGTTCAAACCATTGACGATCTGTTTTATGGCTTCGGGTTGGTCGCCCTTTGGGGTGTTTTCAGAAATGAGACGGAATTGCATCCTTTAATCATAACTAAAGGAAACGCAAAAATCGAGAGCAGATGCACGACTTAATCTGCTTTTTGCACACGCATTTTAAGTTTTTCGTATTTGTCGTGAAACGCATCGCCGCGAGCTGAATAGATATCCGTGATGACCTGGCTATCTGACGGGCGAAATGCACGCAGCATAACGTCCCGGTTGCGGATCACGCCATGGGCGTCGATAACGACGACAGATCGCGTTATATTGATCGGAAACAGCCAATGCTTTCCGTAAATGCTTGTGATCGCGCGTCCCGGGTCGGCCAAAAGGGGTATCGGCAACTGACGGCTGTTTGAAAACGTCTGGTGTTCTTCGGGGGTTCCGGGCGAGATACCGACGATCTCGGCCTTGGTCTCGACGTATTTGTCCCAATTGTCGCGGACCGAGCAAAGCTGTTTGGTGCAGACCAACGTCTCGTTTTGCGGGTAAAACAGCAAAACGACGACATTTCCGATATGTTCGGAAAGCCGCCATTCTGTGCCTTGATCTGTCGTGAGGGCAAATTCAGGGGCTCGAAACCCGACATTTGCAGACACCTCTACCCCGCTTGTTTCAACTATATTGCTCGGATTCATGCTAATACTACTGCACGTAACCTAATAACTCGCGATCCGGTTAGGCCGGAACCTGTTCAAAACTCTTGATCGTGTCCGTGATTCGATCCATCACATCCGTCGGAAACTGGTCACCCGCACGAAGTTCATTCAAACTGTCGAGCGAACGCTCGTCTTTGAGTGATTTGAGCACATGCAGCAAAGCAAATTTAACGCGTTCGTCGCGATGCTCACGGATCGCCGCGAAGATCTCTTCGGTCTCGCCCGCTTTGATCAGCATTGCGACCAGAACAAACGCCTCATAGGCGATCTTAAGGTCGTCATGCACCAGCCTTTCAAACGCCTTGAGCACTATCCCGGCTTCGACAGCCGCTCTCGCTGCATGACGCATGCGAAATTCGTCACCCGTTTCGAGGATGCGTTTCCATGCGTCGGCACGGTCAAAATTCAATCTGAACAAACCTCTAGCCGCAGCGGCCCTAACCTCGCGGGTCGGATCGGCACAGGCCAACAGAATCGGCTCAAACACGGATTCGTGGTCAAAATCCGTCAATGTTGTGACGGCCTTGGATCGCAGGTTTGCCGACAGATCGTATAGAGCGATCTGCGATAACCCATCGATCGAATTTTGCGTACGGAAAGCTGATAGGATCTTGACCGCCAATTCGCGGACGCTTTCATCTTCCTCGTACTCCTCGTTTGCCTGTTCGATCGCATTTAACAACGATTCGTCGTCTGAAACGGGCAGTACCTCAAATTTCTTTGACGGAGTCAGAGTACTGAACGAATTGATCGGCAGCTGCGCATACTGCAGCTTGCGCATCTTTTCCTGAAACAACTTGGTGTCGAGATTGGCTTCGTCGATGCCGGCTGAGTTTGTCGCGGTTATGCCTTTCTTTCTCACAACGCCGCCTTTTTTCATATCAAAGGTCAGCTTTGGGGCATTCGAACTTGATTTCTTTGCCTTACGCAGCCACTCAAGTTCTTTCTCGGCATCAACGCCATCCATGTCGTAGCTGTTGTTGTTGTAATAATCCTGATAACGGCTACCGTAATTATATTGTGGCTGGTCCTTGCCTTTTTTGCTCCGACGCCACAAAAATGCTGCAGCCGCAAGCGACGCAACGATGACAAAGCCCATCGTGTACCACATACGGTCACCCGAGCCATCAACAAACTGCTTTTCCTTTTCGGCAAGCGAGGCCTGAGCCCCGATATTGGCCGCAAAAGTGCCGACAGCGAATAGCAGCCCTAAAAAATATTGCTTTTTAATAAAATTACCTTTCATGGATGGGAATCGCTAAAAATCTCTAATTATAGCGATAAAATGGGCGAGAAAATGGAACAATGCGGGTTGGCCGTCTGATCTGCTCTGACCGCCAACTACAATTATGCACAATTCATCGCCATTTGTCACCACAAATTTCAACATTGTCTATAGAGTTTCAACATTACTAATGTTCCAGAAAAAAATGAGTATTTTTTGGACTTTGCCGATAGCAGAATTTCGTATTAAAGTGGTTTCTTATCAGCAATTTATATGACCGCCGTTCAGACCATTTCCGAATCACAAATCCCCGGCCTAAACCTCTTGCATCGCGGCAAGGTCCGCGACGTGTATGAGGTCGATCGCGAACGCTTACTTCTAGTCGCGACCGATCGCCTCTCGGCGTTTGATTGTGTGCTGCCGACACCGATCGAAAAGAAAGGTGCGGTGCTGACCAAATTGTCGTCGTTCTGGTTCGAACGTCTTTCCGCCATCACGCCAAATCATCTGATAACGGCAAATATCGACGACATGCCCGCACCCATCCGCGACCACGAAGAGCTGCGCGGCCGGTCGATGTTGGTCAAACGAACGGAGGTTTTTCCGGTCGAATGCGTCGTGCGTGGTTATCTTGAAGGCTCGGGTTGGAAAGACTACAAGGCCACGGGAACGGTCTGCGGCCACGAGTTGCCACGCGGTTTGCAGCAATGTGATCGTTTATTGGAACCGATATTTACTCCCGCCACAAAAGCCGCGACCGGCCATGATGAAAACATCACCCAGCTAGAATTTGTAAAGATCCTTGGCAAAGAGACCGCCTCACGCCTAAAAGCGATAACTCTGGCGATCTACGACAATGCCCGCAAATACGCTCTGACCAAAGGCATCATCATCGCCGACACAAAGTTCGAGTTTGGACTGGATACAAAAGGTAATATCTTGCTGATCGACGAGGTTCTGACGCCGGACTCTTCGCGTTTTTGGGATGCCGCGACATACGAACCCGGCCACGCGCAGCCATCGTTTGATAAACAATTTGTCCGCGAATACCTCGAAACGCTCGACTGGGACAAAACACCTCCCGCACCGCCGCTCCCGCCCGAGATCGCCAAAGCCACATCCGACCGCTACATCAAAGCGTACGAGTTGCTTTCGGGCACAACATTTGAATAACTAGGCGAGCACGATGATCTCATCACCGACGCTAATAGTCGCACCGGGAGTTTCGGCGATCAGGTTTTGGCCAAACAGCACGGCATTCGCCCCGACGCCGAGGGCTTCGTAGCGATCCGGGATGATGTCTTTTGCCATTCTATACGTCGCAAGCGTCTTTAACGGTTCTTTCCCGGAAAATTCGCCGCTCGCTTGCTCTACCGTTGTCATCACACATCGCTCACAAGGCTTTGTCGAGCGAAACTCCGCCTCGCCAATACGAACTCTTTGCCATTTATCCTCGGCAAAGGCCTCGATGTCCGAAACGACCACATTCGGCCGAAAGCGGTTCATCGGCAGCGGTTGAAATTCCGGCACCTCATCTGAATCTTCGTGCGAATCGGCAATACGGTTGTTCAGGTCCGCCAAAGAACCTTCGCCGATCACCATCAGCGGATAGCCGTCGGCAAAACTCACAACATCGTCTCCAAGATTAAATCTGGGATTCACCGCACGCCGCGAGTTATCCGGCATATAAACAAGCTGGCAATTAGTCCCCAACACATCCGAAAACCACTCACTCACCTGCCCATTATAGATCTCCGCGTCACAAACGCTGTTCCAAACAGTCACCCGCCCCCGCTCGCCCATATCCGGCTCAAACGGCACGTTCATAACTCCGTGTCCTTCACTTTCCACTCTCAACTGTCCGCTTTCCACTGCGACCGCTATCGTCGCCATCTTGGGAAATTCGCGTTGCGTAAAGAACATTCCGTCCCGCGTGGTGAGCATCCACCGCCGGTCATACTGCAGACCGCGCTCCTCGACAAGTGCCGAGTTGAGCGAGATTCCCTCTAGCGATTTGATCGGGTAAATATTTATCTCAGAAATATGCATATTCGGAGTTCACACCACATAGAAACATAGATCACATAGTTTTTTTAAGATTTCTATGGGCCCTATATACCTATGTGGTTAATCCTAGTTCTCAAACCCTTGAAATACTTGACTCTTATGTCAGGATTCCATATACTAGCACTCATAGATCACGAGTGCTAAAACTTTATTCATCGCCCGTGATTCTACCGTTATTTTACTAAATTAGGAGTAAATCAACTATGTCAACAAACATTACACCACTACACGATCGCGTCATCATCCGTCGCATCGAAGACAACGTCAACCAGACCGCAGGCGGGCTTTATATCCCGGACACGGCAAAGGAAAAACCGCAAGAAGGCGAAGTGATCGCTGCCGGTGCGGGTAAATATAAAGAAGACGGCACGCGTCAGGCTTTGGACGTCAAAGCAGGCGACCGCGTCCTGTTCGGCAAATACTCGGGCAGCGAGATCAAACTCGACGGCGACGAATTCATCATCATGCGCGAAGACGAGATCCTCGGCATCATTTCACGCGCAGGAGCAGCAGCTTAAGCACACAGCGGTCAGCCATCAGCGATCAGCACTCAGAATCTACTGACTGCTGACTACTGACTACTGACTACTGTTTCGACAATAGGAGAAACATATCATGGCTAAACAAGTAGTACACGGAGAAGAATCACGCGCAGCTATCCTGCGTGGTGTTAATCAGCTCGCGGACGCAGTGAAAGTTACACTGGGGCCGAAAGGGCGTAATGTAGTTATCGACAAGAAATTCGGTTCGCCGACGATCACCAAAGACGGTGTCACGGTCGCGAAAGAGATCGAATTGAAAGACACGCTCGAAAATATGGGCGCGCAGATGGTCCGCGAAGTAGCGAGCAAAACCAGCGACGTAGCCGGCGACGGCACGACGACCGCGACGGTTCTGGCACAGGCGATCTTCAAAGAAGGCGTCCGCACGGTTGCCGCCGGTGCAAACCCGATGGCGCTCAAACGCGGTATCGAAAAAGCGGTCGCAGCCGTAGTTGCTGAGATCCACACGATGGCAAAGCCCGTCTCGGGCGATTCGATCGCACAGGTCGGCACGGTTTCGGCTAACGGCGACAAAACGATCGGCACGATCATCGCTGAAGCGATGGACAAGGTCGGCAAAGACGGCGTTATCACCGTTGAAGAGTCGAAAACGATGGACACGCTTCTCGAAGTCGTCGAGGGCATGCAGTTCGACCGCGGCTATCTTTCGCCGTATTTCGTCACCGACGCCGACCGTATGGAATCGGTTCTCGACGAGCCTTACATCCTGATCAACGAGAAAAAGATCTCGAACATGCGTGATCTGCTTCCTATTCTGGAGCAGGTAGCAAAAATGGGCCGTCCGATGCTCATCATCGCTGAGGACGTTGACGGCGAAGCACTCGCAACCCTGGTTGTGAACAAACTTCGCGGCACGCTCAACGTCGCTGCTGTCAAAGCACCTGGCTTCGGCGACCGCCGCAAGGCAATGCTCGAAGACATCGCGGTCCTCACGGGCGGC
>JBEBGA010000178.1:0-6487 GCA_040081695.1 Pyrinomonadaceae bacterium | reverse complement strand
TGTGGTCATCATCGGCATTATCGCGGCGATCGCCATACCAAATCTGCTGGCGTCTCGTCGTTCGGCGAATGAGGCAACGGCGATCTCGACGCTGCGAACTCTGCATAGTGCTCAAAACACTTATGCCGCGACCGTCGGAGGCGGCAACTACGCTGGACAATCCGGTGTGTCGCAAGCCTTCCCGATATTGGCTGCAGCGAACATTGTCGATTCGAGATTTAGTACGCTCGTCGGTGGCTTTACCGTGATCGGCGGATACAACTTTACCGTTGGTGCTTGGCCAAGAACAGCGTCGGTCCCAGCGAATTATGGCGCATTGGCTAGCCCTACGACAACGTCGGGGGTCACGGCGACCGGCACACGCAAATTCGTCATGGTCACTGACGGCGTTATTCACGGCGACGTACTGAGCGGGCCTCTCTCGTATGTCGAGACGGGCAATTTTTATCAAGTGACGAATCCAAACCCTATCCAGTAGTTAAACCGCAACGCGAGTTGTGCATATAAAAGGGCCGCGAGCGTAATGTTCGCGGCCTCTTTTCTTCCCACTGTTCACGATTCACTATTCACTGTTCACTATCTTCACGGATTCACCGTGACCAATCCGATCTCGCTCGGTTCGCCGTAGTTTTCGTTGTTTTTGCGAAGCTGTACGTAAACCTGCAGTTGGACGGGGTCGCCCGGAGTTGCGGGCGAATATATGATATCGAGAGCTTTGCCGGTGCCGGTTGCGGCCAGGCTGTATGCACCGACGGAATCTGCGGGCCGCAGCCACACTTGCCACGAGTCTGATTCTTCGCGTTTTGAGACGACGACCGAGAACAGATAGCCGTGCAAGGCTCCACTGAGCTCGATCTCGGGCTGCACGAGCGAAGGCGTCGGTGCGTCGGGCTTGGTGCCGACGATGCCATAGCTTTCGCCGACGGCGTTCGTATAACCCGCCGAAGCCTTGATGCGATTGGCGTATTCCGTAACGCGTTCCCAGATGCCGCGCGGAACCGCGGTCACAGTACCGAGCGTAGGCGTCGCCGGAAAGCTCGGCGTCGTACCATCCACCGGCAGCTCCATCACGTCCTTGCGAAACGATCGCACCGTATCGACAAAGTAATCCAGCGTATTCGTCACCTCCGCCAGAAATACGACCATGTCTTTGTCGTTTTCGATCTGCGTCACTTCGGCGGCGGTCAACCCGTAAGTCGTTCCGTCGATATCGGCCTGTTTGCTAAAAATAATGTGCCAGGCGGCTTCATCTTGTAAATTTGTTGGGTACCATAATTGGCTTGGTCGCGGCATAATTTTTTCTCCTTTTAATAAGATCGAAATTAGCCACGGGCCCGAAGCCTCTAAGACGTGTCCGTCGGGGAACTAACGAACCCGTGGGATATTCGCCAACAGCTTTTTAATAAGGAAACGGAGTGGGGAATAACGGCAAACGGCTTTAAGGTAAACCAGTATTCCCACGAACACCGTGTCCTTAAAGCCGTTATTGAACGTCAGAATAATAATTCAACTTTCCGAGAAATACAACCCCTTTTTTTCGCAGATAATCACTTTTATTTCGAAAATAATACCCGCTACGCCCCAAATACCAGTAATTATCGGGAAAATAATGATCCCTATTCCGAAAATATTTATCAATATTTTTTAAATAAAAGCGTCTATTTTTCAGATAACAACCATTATTTCGCCAATAAAGGCCTCTATTTCGAAAATACCACCCGCTATCACAAAAATAATCACCGCTATTTCTCAAATAACGGTCAGTATTTCGGAAATAACAGGCTTAATTTCGAAAATAACGCCCGCAACGCCCACAATAATGCCTTTTATCGCTCCAATGACGGCTACGATCCCCAAAATAATGGTCATTAACTCGAGAAATCACGTGCAAGGAATCAATTTTCTCAGCGTGTACAAGAATCCCGTCCTCGTGCGGTCAGTACTAGTCTCAGCTACAGGTACGGTCTGCACGTCGACTACCATGTAGCCATCGGCGCCGTACTTGTTAAGTTCAGTCTGGCCATTTGCGGCTTCTCGTAATATAAAGTGAAGAACTGCGTACTTCGAACACGGGCTTGTTGTGGCTTGAGCTGAATTAACTGCGATGCCCCAAACTGCCCAATTCACAGTTGCCGTTTGGGTTGTGCCGGACTTTCCTTTGGCCCAAACCTTAATAAATAGTCGTTCCGGCAGCGGGGCGTTAAGTGTAAGGGTGCCGCTCGCATTCCTTGTGCTGTCGGAGTCCTTTTTACCTTCCAGTTTGCCTAGAAAATATTGTCTAGGTTCACCTGTGCCTACCCAGCCATAAACCTCAGCCTCGAAATCCCAGCCCTGTTCGGCGATGTTGATTGCAACGACAATATTTTGAAAGCCTCTGATGGTCGCGTCGTCAATATTTGTAAATGAGTTACTGTTTGGGATGTTTGTTTTGGTTCCTGTAGCGATAAGAGTTTGTGAGTTTGCAGTAAGAGCCACGCCTAACAAAAATATGATCGACAAAATTGTATTTTTCACTTTAAGCTCCCTAGGTCGATAACTATGCGGAGTCCCCGAATGGGAACGGGTAGTTTTCGAGGTTAATGTTGGAAAAGCGATATTTGATCACAGGAGAATACCAACCCTTCATGCTCGTGTGCCGAAAAATTGTAGCATAATTTTTTTCGATTCAATCCCGGTTTTCACACACGCTCCGGTCATTTAATGCACCAAACCCCACGCTCCGCTCTCGGTTCTGGCACAAAAAACGTGCCAGTGTTGCGGATACGCCGCAACCGCACATGGGGCTACAAATATGCCGTCCGGTTCGCGGACTTAAACATTATGCATTGTGCATTTTGAACTGTGCATTTGTTACGTCGCAGGCCTGACCCCGATTCTTCCTGACCCCGATTCTTCCTCCGATTCTTCCTGTGACCCCGATTCTTCCTTCCTTTTTCTATATTTCCTATATTTCATGAAGTAGGGTTGATGCCACCGTCTATCACCAAGCCAGGGCTTCTGGTGAGATAACAAACATATGATCAATGTCAGGTAGATGGACTCGCTGCCTCTTCATCTCCGCCCATACCGTTGGGTGTTGGAGCCGCCGGAGGGCATTCACTAATGCTGCAGTTGGGTTTCCTTTGGCTTTTTCGGAGCAATATTCACTTAGACGAGCCCGATAACTGCCGTACGCTTCTCCTCTGGCTCTCGGAAGGTAATCGCGTTCGTTAAGTCTAAGCACTCCAATTGTGTAATCGGCTCGTAGGTATTCTTGTGTCCCTTTCGCATGCGAGGGTACGAAAAAGAAGGTATCAATCAGATCTAGATGCATGAAATCCAGGGCATTTTCGTAACGAGGATCAATCAGCGCTGGTTTTCCGCGTCGTGGCGGAACTACAGGTGAACCCGGCGGTCTATTGACCTCATGAATTATTGTTCTGTCGTACGAGAGTACCCCGAAATTGCTTTGCTTCGGTCCATTACACGGCCCACATGCGTACAAGTAATTCTTCCAATCAAAGACCTTTGAAGGGTAAAGTGCCTTTGGTCGTATATGTTCAACTTCGTCTGCACATGAGTCCTCACAATAACAGCATCGTCGGGAGCCGGAACACATCTTCTCTAATGTTTTGCGTACTGCTTGGAAGGTCGCATTACCTGTACGATTTCGAGACGTGAATAGAGCAGATGCTCTTTCGACACGTTCCCCGTAAGTTGGAAGTGCGTTTATTTGTGTCTGCCAAGCCTCTAGGGTGGCTCGAACCAAAGGAGATAGTTGCTTAGTCGGCAGTCGAATCATTTCTGGGCAGCGTCTAAATCAATTTCGCTCGCGGTTGTAGGCATACTGCCTCGGAGGTTGGTTTGTTCAATTTGTTCCAATTCAGTTAGCCCACTTGAATGCTCCTTGAAATTAAGGAAGGCGAGACGGTCGAGTTTTTGCCTAGACTCATCAGACCGTGTAACTTCGTCACCAAAGAGATCTGTGCCGTATGCGTCGAGGATGTTTCCGAGTCGAAGGCGGTCAAGGTCCTGACCTGTCACCATTGAGCCTACTTCTTCAGTACCAGGTCGTGGAAGTCTCCAAATTGTCTTAGCCGACTGACAAATAAGGGGACTATGAGTGGTGACAATAAACTGGAGATTCGGAAAATGTTTAACAAACCATGGGCCTATTCGTTGTTGCCACGTGGGATGCAGGTGAGCGTCAATCTCGTCAATCAGAACAATACCCGGAGACACAACAGTAGTGTAATCACTTTCGTCGAAAACGCGTTCACCGCCAAATGTTCTGGTGAGCTGTCGAATAATCTCGAAAGTCATACTCAGGATCGAGCGAAAGCCGTCGCTAAGATCTTCTACGGAAACCGTGCAACCGTTTCCATCCACGAATTCAACCCCTTGAGAGGATATTTTATGCAGCTTTGTGTTGTGGGGTAAGAAATCTGGTTGATTTACAAAAGCAAATATCTTGTCAACGAGATTTCCTTCCTTTTGCTTTTCGAGCCGTTGAAACTGAAGTGTTTGTAGCCAATAGATGCATTCGGACAGCGCGATATTCTCGCCAAAAACTGATAGATGAGCTGCCAACTTTGGGTTTGAGTAAAAGAGCTTTTCGTAGTCCTTGTCACCTCCCGCAAATCGGCGATAAGGGCCATAGGCGACAGAGAACCAGCCTTCTTTTCCGCCCCATAAATGACGAAGAGGTGGGGTCTTTCCTCGCAGTAGAGCTTTGACCTTCACACCTTCATCGTCCCGAGAGAAACGGACCCCCGCAAATAAATAATAATTTTCAACGACCTTTCCCTTCTCGGAAAATTTGTCGAAATCTTTGTCGTATGAGAAATTTATGCTAATCGCTCCAGTATCGGAATCGGACCGCAGCCAAGTGTGCCAATCTTGCCGAAGGGCCGCCGCCTCTGTTGGACCAACGAGGGCTAGTGCTAACGAGCGGAGGAAAGTGGTTTTACCGGAGCCGTTGTCGCCAATTATCACATGCCACCCGGCCTGATTGTCATACTCATCGATTTCCCACTTTAGCTGGCGTATAGAGCGAATATTCGTTATTTGAAAATCGATTACGTGCATAGATATTTCTGAATGCCTCGAATATAGCACATTTGACAACTTGATGAGGTGTCTGAGCTTATTGTTGTAAGGCGAAGTGACAAAAGGCCTCGTCGAATGACGAGACCTTTTGTTTGTTAGAATCCGGTCACTATTGCTTCCGGTACTGACAAGAGGCAAGCAGGGATGCTTGCCGCTCCAGTCTTACATTCCCATTCCCATGCCTGCCTCAGTTCGTTGCAAAAAGACCGGCACTAGTAAGCTGAAAGGTAGCGGAGTCGCCGACGATATGGCCTTGGGCATCCTTAGATCGGCATATGGCCGTTGTGGCGGTGGCCCCCTTGCAAAAAACGGTTACTCGTCCGGTGCCGGCCAAGGTTCCTGTACCGCTCTTTATTTCGCGATTCGAGGCAACGATCTTTCCGGGTGTCAGTCCTTTCTGAGGTGTGAACTTAGTTAATCCAAGCCCGCTAGCGACAATACAGTTATCATAGTTATTACAATAAACACAGGCAAAAACCGCCTGCACGGAAACCATGATAACAATGCACGAAATGACGCCCTGAATATGACGTTTCATCGATAGACCCTCCAGAAGTTATTTTTTTTGAATCGCAAACATCCTATCAAATCTCGATCACGGATGCCAAATCAAACCTCTTCTATATCTAGTATGGCCCAGGAGAATAAAAAAAGGCCCCGTCGAATGACGAGGCCTTTTTGTTTGTTGGAACCCACCCGCTACCGCAGGTGGTACTGACAAGATCTACCGCCCCGTCTGCCGAGGCGGCATCCACCCCGCCTAATAAAGGCGGGGAGCTAGAGGATTACATTCCCATTCCCATGCCGCCGCCCATGCCGCCCATGCCGGCCATTGGGTCGCCGCCCTTGTCGTCTTGGACGTCGGCGATCATGGCTTCGGTCGTCAGCATGAGGCCGGCGATCGAGGCTGCGTTTTGGAGAGCGGTGCGGGTGACCTTTGCGGGGTCGATGACACCGGCTGCGACGAGATCTTCGTACTTCTCGGTCGCGGCGTTAAAGCCAAAGCTGTCGTCGCCTTCGCGGACCTTGCCGACGACCACTGCGCCTTCCATACCGGCGTTGCCGGCGATCTGGCGAAGCGGCTCTTCAAGAGCGCGACGGACGATGTTGACGCCGATCAGTTCGTCGGTGTCCTCAGATTCGGTGTTGAAGTTGTCGAGAACACGCGATGCGCGGACCAGAGCGACTCCGCCGCCGGCCACGATGCCTTCTTCGACAGCAGCACGGGTTGCGTGCATTGCGTCTTCGACACGAGCTTTCTTTTCCTTCATCTCGGTCTCGGTAGCGGCACCGACCTTGATCACGGCTACGCCGCCGACGAGTTTCGCCAGACGTTCCTGCAGTTTTTCACGGTCGTAGTCGCTGGACGTGTCTTCGATCTGGTTACGGATGGTTTTGA
>JBEBGA010000177.1:0-6509 GCA_040081695.1 Pyrinomonadaceae bacterium | reverse complement strand
CTAGAGATTGGACTCGGCCAGGGTGCGGACGCCGAACAGATCGTCCGACGCGGCGGGATCTATTCGGGAGCCGATTTGACCGACGAGTCGGTAAAGCGTGTAAAGATGCGTTTTTCGCTGCACGATGTGCCATTTGACCGGATTGAGCAGGCGAGTGCTCTCGATCTGCCGTTTGACGATAATTTTTTTGACATTGTGTTCAGCCACGGCGTGCTCCATCATATCCCCGAGATCGACAAAGCTCAGGCTGAGCTGTACCGCGTGCTGAAACCTGACGGCAAACTGATCGTGATGCTCTATGCAAAATGGTCGTTGAATTATCTGGCGACGATCTGTGTTGCTCGTCGTTTGGGATTGATCGCGATGTACGGACTCGGCATAAAGCCCGGCGGCATATACCGCGAACATCTGGCGAACGCCAAAAAAGCGGGGATCTGGAATTATCTCGCGATGGACAATTTTATCAACGTCAGCACCGACGGGCCGTTTAACCCGTTTTCGAAGGTGTATGACGCATCCGAGATCACAAAAGATTTTACCGGTTTTGAGATAATCGAGACCCACAAAGAGTTTATGCACGCCCCGCCGCTGCCCGTCGGCTGGCTGCCGCTCGCGGCTGTGCTCGGCTGGCATTTGTGGGCGACACTTACGCCAAAGAAATAATATGTGCGGCATTGCAGGAATAATTTCACCTGATCCTGAGAAACATATCGGTGCGGCCCTGCTCGCGATCGAGCATCGCGGCCGCGATGACGAGGGTGTTTTTGTGTCCGAGGCCTTTGGCCCGCACAGCCTCAAGGCGTGTCTCGGTCACCGCCGCCTGTCGATCATCGACACCTCGTCCGCCGGACATCAGCCGATGATCACAGACGATGGGCGTTACGCTCTGATCCTCAACGGTGAGATCTATAATTACAAGCAGATCCGCACCGAGCTCGAATCAAAAGGCATCACGTTTACGACTGGCTCGGACACCGAGGTGCTGCTCAAGGCATTTCGCGAATGGGGAACCGATTGTTTAGACAAGCTCAACGGCATGTTCGCCTTTGCCGTATGGGATGAAACGGAAAAAATACTCACGCTTGTTCGCGACCGCGCCGGAATCAAACCGCTTTTTTACGCTAAGGTTGGCGAAAATCTCATCTTTGCATCCGAGATAAAAGCAATACTCGCAACAAAGCTCGTCACTGCCGAACTTGACCATGAGGCCCTGCACCAATCGCTCACGTTCCTCTGGCCCGTGCCGCCGCACACAATGTTTAAGGGCATTTACCAGCTCAAAGCCGGGCATTTTCTGACGTGGAAAAACGGCGAGCTATCGACTCACGAATGGTGGGACCTCGATTATTCGGCTGAGGAAAACGGCGGCAGCGAGAGCGACTGGACCGATCGCGTATATGAAACTCTCGATCGCATCACCGAGATGGAGATGATCGCGGACGTTCCGCTTGGAGCTTTTCTGTCGGGTGGTGTCGATTCGTCATCAATAGTCGCATTGATGGCAAAGCATTCTAAGCAAAAGGTTTCGGCCTATACGACAGGCATCTCCGCCGACGATCTCAAATACGACATCATCCCGGATGACGTTGAGTGGTCACGCCGCGTGGCCAAATTGCTTGATCTCGATTATCACGAAACGATGCTCACGCCTGACCTCGCCGATCTGTTGCCAAAGCTCGTCCGGCACCAAGAGGCTCCGATCATCGATATGGCGATTCCCGCGTATCTGATCTCTGAGCAGTCCCGTGCCACTCAAACCGTGATGTTATCCGGCATGGGAGGGGACGAGATATTTGCGGGCTATCCGCGCCAGATGGCGATGAAGCTCGCCGGCCTGACAGACATTGTGCCGACCGCCGTTCGCCGTCCGGCAATGAGCGTCATCGAAAGCCTCGCATACGGAGGCCTGCCCGGAAAATTTACGGCCCCACTCCGCAATCTCAAAAAATTTGCTCGCAGCGCAGGGATGGATTTCGAGGATCGGTATCTCGGTTTTGGCACATATTTTACTGACGAGATGAAACGGGGGCTTTACGCAGACGATCTAAAGAATGAAATGTCAGGCTTTGACGCGTATCGTTATCACAAACGGTATTTCCACCACTGCAAAGACGCATCGCCGCTAAACCGGATGCTCTACGTCGATTTCAAAACGTTTATGCCCGCCTTAAACCTCGACACGACCGACCGGATGTCGATGGCGGCAAATCTCGAGGTCCGCGTGCCTTTTCTCAACAAAGAGCTGGTCGATCTTTCGGCACGCCTGCCGTCAAGCCTGAAGATCAACGGCATCAAACGTAAGTACATCCTGAAAAAAGCCGCCGAGCGATTGCTGCCGCGCGAGGTCGTCTGGCGGAAAAAAGCCGGGTTTAGCGCTCCTGTCAGATCATGGCTCCGCGGCGCGTTGCGGTCGCTGGTCGAGGATCTCTTGTCACGGGAACGTATAACGAAAAGAGGTCTGTTTGACGCAAAAGAGGTCCGCCGTATCATCGACGCAAACTTGTCCGGGCGAGAAGACCTCAATCTACAGGTTTTTCACTTGCTGACCCTCGAATTGTGGATGCAGGAGTTCCTCGACTAGCAGCAAGCGTTGCACCCGTTTTGTGCTAAATTTGAACGCAATGCGTATCTGGATAGATCTTGGAAACTCGCCGCACATCCCATTTTTTGGTGCGCTTTCTAAGGAATTCGTGGAACGCGGACACGAGATCGTCTGGACAGCGAGAGATTACGCCCAAACGGTGGAGCTTGCAAAAAACGCTGGTCTCGATCCGGCCGTTTTTGGCATTCACGGTGGAAAAAACGTCGCGTCTAAGGCAATGAAGTTTGCTTCGCGGGTTTTGGAGCTAAGAAAATGGGTGGCCGGGAAAAACATCGATCTGGCCTTATCACATAATTCACAAGAGCCTCTCGTTGTCGCCCGTCTGCTGGGGATACGGAGCGTCAACCTGATGGATTACGAACACCATCCCGGCAACCACCTCTCGTTTCGAACGGCAAATCGGCTCGTCGTGCCAAAGAGTTTCCCGGACTCGGCGCTTCGAAAATTTGGTGTTGCAGAATCAAAGGTCCGTCGTTTCGACGGCATCAAAGAGGATGTATATCTCGCGGATTTTCAGCCGGATGATCAATTCCCGTCTGTCCTTGCGGCTTTGGGCATCTCTGTCGATGACATATTAGTTGTGATCAGGCCGCATGCACCTGAGGCGCTATATCATCGCGGGATCGCAAACCAGTTGCTGTCTGACATAATAGAGAAATTTGCCGCCGTACCCGGATGCAAGATAATATTGCTACCGCGAAAGACTTATCAGGGTGATGATCTGCGGCGTGAGCATCCGCACGCAAATATCATTATTCCCGACGGCGTTTTGGATGGTGCAAACCTGATCGCCGCAGCGGATCTGGTGATCTCCGGCGGCGGCACGATGAATCGCGAAGCAGCCGCTCTGGGCGTGCCAACGGCAACGATCTTTGCAGGCAAAACCGCAGCGATCGACGAGTATTTAATAAGCGAGAGCCGGATGATGAGGATCGATTCGTCGGCAGATCTAGAACAGATCACGCTCGCGAAAAAGCCTGATCGCAACCCCCGACGTAACAACACGGTAAGGCGGCAAGTTGCGGACCTGATCTTAGAAGATTGAGCATGGAAGCTGAGCAAAATCTACAATCCACAGATATGACGCAAAAGAGCCGCCGAGCCCCGCGCTGGGTAATGCCATTAGTACGAGCTCTCGTCATGTTTGCGGATCTAGCCATCGGGTCGTTCAGCTTTATCATGGCATTTAAGCTGCGCGAGCAGCGCCCTGTGCTGTCGCCCGACGGCTTTGGATGGTCACGCGAATTTGCTCCGTACGTCGGTATCTTGATCTTTGGTGCAGTGATCCGTCTGGCAATGTTGCTGTACCAGAGGATCTATAAGTTTCATGGCTCGTTTTCGTACGCCCAGGATGCCACACGTATTTTTAAGGCTGTTTCGGTCAGCTCGCTCTTGATCGTCGCGTGGGCGTTTGTGTTTCGCGGTGGATATGCCTTTCGCGAATATTCATATTCGCGCGGCGTCTTTGCCTTTGATTTTGCGATCGCCCTGGTGCTGTATGTCTCCTTTCATCTCACGCTCCGTTATGTGCAAACGTTGTTTCGCCGGCGAGGTGTCAATCTAATACCAACGCTGATAGTTGGCTCGGAACAGGATGCGGGCCGAACCGCTGAGGAGCTGCGAGAGCTGCCCGAACTCGGTTACCGCGTTGTCGGTATTGTTTGGTATGACCCCGAGGGTGACCTCGTCGAGCCGCCTGAATCGATCTCAGGTCTGCCGGTGGTTGGCCGTATCGAAGATCTAACAAGCGTCATTCGCGAGCTTAAGATCCAAGAGGTCATCATCACCGCGACCGAACTCGGTAGCGAACGACTGTTCGATTCGATGATGGAGATCGGACGCGAACAGCGGGTAGAGTTTTGCTTTGCCCCGAGCCCACTCGACGTTTTACCCCAAAAAACAAGCATCGAACAGATCGGCGTTCTGCCGATGGTCAGGCTGTTTCGTGAACCGCTCTCGGATATCGAAAGGTTTATAAAACGCGTGTCGGATATCGTAATGGCCGCGATCTCGGTTATCGTATTGCTCCCGCTCTGGGCATTGATAATGATCTTGGTCAAAATTGATTCACGGGGTCCTGTCCTATTTTTGCAGGAACGTGTCGGTATGGATGGCCGCGTTTTCCTGTGCTGCAAATTTCGCACAATGATCGCCGGAGCCGATGAAAATGTTCATCGCGAGGCGTACGAGCTAAATATCAAGGGCGACAGCGACGCAAATGCGGGCGACACCCAGAAACCGGTTTTTGGAAAAGTTCGAAATGACCCGAGGATAACACGGGTCGGCAAATTCTTACGGCGGACAAGCCTGGATGAACTGCCGCAATTGTTAAATGTCCTAAAGGGCGACATGAGCATCGTTGGGCCGCGGCCGCCGATCCCTTACGAGGTTGAGGCTTACGCGCTCTGGCACCGAAAACGTCTTGACGTAAAACCCGGTATTACGGGATTGTGGCAGGTATCGGGCCGCAACCGGCTCACGTTCGAAGAAATGGTCCAGCTCGACCTGTTTTATGTCAAAAATTGGTCGCTCTGGCTCGATCTCAAGATCATCCTACTAACATTGCCCGCCATGATGCGCGACGACGGTGCCCGATGACGATCGCCGATCTCTTAAATAAAAGTGCAAAACGTCTTTCCGACGCCGGTGTCGCCAACCCACGCCGCGAGGCATCGTCGCTGCTCACCTTTGCTCTCGACAGACCTTCAACTTTCCTGATCGCACATCCCGAATATGAATTGACGGGCGATGAAGCTGCAAGATTTGAAAGCTATGTAACTCGGCGGGCGAGCCGCGAACCATTTCAATACATCACCGGACGGCAGGAATTTTACGGCCTCGATTTTGAGGTGACGCCTGACGTTCTTATCCCGCGTCCCGAAACTGAGATACTCGTCGAAGATGCGATCACCGAACTACATAAACTTAACGAACTCAAAGAACTCACTTTTTGCGAGATCGGAACCGGTTCGGGATGCATATCTGTCTCGATACTTCCCAACGTTCCGACGGCAACTGCTGTCGCAACCGACATCTCACGCGACGCTGTTGCCGTCGCTAAACGCAATGCCGCAAAGCACGGTGTCGTTGATCGCCTCACATTTATCGAAGGCGATCTTTTTGCGGGAATTGATCAGAAATTCGACATGATCGTCTCAAACCCGCCCTACATTCCCGATGCCGATCTGACAGGCATGCAAAAAGAAGTTGGGGATTTTGAGCCTCATAATGCACTGTTTGCCGGGGCCGACGGACTCGACATCGTCCGCCGAATTATCAACGAAGCACCTGCACATCTAAAGCTAAATGGTCTGTTATTGATCGAGATCGGGTTCGGGCAATCGGAAATATTGAGAGATCTTGTTGACCAGACAATTTGGAGCAAACCAGAATTCATCCATGATCTGCAAGGTATAGAACGAATACTGAAAGTAAGACTAAGATAAGCTTTCCCGTATCCAGTCCGCAGTTACCCGAGCCATTTCGTCAAAGACATCTTCGGACGAGGTACGTGTCTTTTTGAGGATCTTGTAGCTGTGATCGCCTGTGTCGATAGTGTGGAGTGTCGCAGTCTTGCCGAGCTTTTTTATTAACGGACGAAATAATGTGAGGTCATTTAGAGCATCGCGCGTTCCCGTTAGAAACAGCATGGGTATCTTTATTGCACTCAGATGCTCAGCACGCGAATTGCCGGGCTGATTCGGCGCGTGGAGCGGGAACGAAAATAGCACTAGTCCCGCTACACCGTCGAGCGGCGATTGCGATTGTGCCGTTGTCGTCATTCGCCCGCCAAACGAATGCCCGCCCGCAAGCAGCGTCAGTTTAGGTTCGATCCGTCGAGCCTCGGCGACCGCGGCACGCACCGTCGCCGTCGCAACCTTTGGCGAATCCACACCGCCACGGCCGT
>JBEBGA010000533.1:0-1611 GCA_040081695.1 Pyrinomonadaceae bacterium | reverse complement strand
GACCTATGCAGAGTTGACGGCGTTCAAGCCGGAAGCCGCAGGGCCGTACGCGTTTCTACGAGATTCTTATGGCAGATTGTCGAGTTTTCTGTTCGGCTGGATGCAGATATTCATTGCAAGAACAGGTTCGCAGGCGGCAGCAGCGGTTTTGTTTGCCGGTACGCTAAATGTGTTTCTCGACGGCAAACTAAAGCAGTCATTGGGAACCATTCCGGTGCTTGGTAACGAGATCACTTCGCTGAGTCTGATCGCCGTCGTGATGATCGCGATCTTTACGACTCTAAATTGTCTTTCGGTCACGGCGACCGGACAGATCGCGACGATGCTTACGGCCATCAAGATCGGCCTTGTTGCAATGGTCGGTTTGGGTGCATTTTTGTTCGCGACGGGCGGTGGGCTGGCAAACTTCTCACTCGCCGAAACTGGCGGAACGTGCGAAGGCGTTGACGCTCTCGTCAATTATGGCTCACCCGGCTATAGCTTTATTGCCGGATTCGGCGCCGCAATGCTAGCCGCGTTATGGGGCTACGATGGCTGGGACAATCTCTCGTTTATGGCTGGTGAGGTCAAGAATCCGGCTCGAAATATCCCGATGGCGATCATCGGCAGCGTGCTGCTTGTGATCGTGCTTTATGTAGGCGTTCACATAGCCTATTTTTACATCCTCGATCCGACGGCGATCGCGTCTATTCCAAAAGATTCATCGACCGGAGCAGTTGTCGTGAGCAAATTCTTTGGCGGCGATCTGACGAGTATCGCAACGGGGGCGGCAGTTGCGGTATTTAGCGTTGGCCTTATGTTATCGGCGCTTGGCGTACTACACACATCGCTACTGAGTGCGGCACGTGTTCCTTATGCGATGGCAAAGGACGGGGTGATGTTCAAGACTTTCGAAAAGGTCTCGATACAGGCTGTACCGGTTCGCGGAGTGATTTTCCTGGGCGTATGGGCGAGCATCCTAGCGTTGTCAGGATCGTTCGATACCTTGACCGATTACGTCGTGTTCGGCTCGTGGATCTTTTATGCGTTGATCACATCCTCGATCTTTATTTACCGGCGAAAGGACCCCGACGCCGAACGTCCGTATCGTGCGTGGGGCTATCCGGTGGTGCCGGTTATTTTCCTTTTGGTCTCCGGCGCGTTTTTGGTCGTGACGATGTATGCGGCACCTGTTAGCTCGTTTATCGGTATCGGGCTGATCCTGTTGGGGCTGCCGGTTTATTATTATTTGACGCGTAATACCGAGGTAAAAGAGCAGTAGTTTATGGGTACACAGGACCGACGCAGCGGTACAGAACGCCGCGGTACAAATCGTTATCCGGTCGAGGTCGACGTTGAGTGGCAGGGAGCATCGGGACGCTCCATTGGCACGCTCAGCGATGTCAGTCTCGACGGTTGTTTTGTGCTTGGGTCCGGCGATGTAACTGACGGCGAGCAGGTAAAAATATTCGTGCCGCTCGCCGACGGGATGAAGGTCCAGTTTGACGGCAAGGTTGCCAATCACGTATTCGAGATAGGATTTGGGATAAAGTTTGACCCGCTTTCTGCCGCACAGCGGGAGTTGCTGGTCGGGTTGGTTCGCAAAACCGAAGGCGGTTAGGACTCTTCGCT
>JBEBGA010000176.1:0-6526 GCA_040081695.1 Pyrinomonadaceae bacterium | reverse complement strand
TATTGAGCGACAGCACATGGTTGAGCAGATCGTACCGTCCGGCGATACCGGCGAACATCTCCTTGACGGCGTGCGAATGAGCCGCTTCTTTTGCGTCTATAGTTGCGGGCATTTTGTTAGTTAGCGGGCGTATTTACGAGCACGGATACGATGGGTGAGGTTCGTGCCTTTTCGGCGTAGCTGCGGACATCGTCAAACGTGACTTTGTCGAACAACGTCCTGTCTGCATCGACCGACACTAATTTATAAGTGTCGAGATCGAGCCAAAACTGCTCGATATAACGTTTTGCCCAATTGGCGGCGACGGCGGAACGTCCGGCTTGAAATTCGGCTTCGGTGACCGCATCATTCAAAGCTTTTGAGATGAGGTCGTTTGCCTCGATCTTGCCATTGCCGCTGCCAACCTCATTCTTTCCGGCGGCAAAGCCGATCACGATCGTGCCCGGCTGAGTGTGTGCCTCATTTTTTACAAAAACATCATTTGCGTGAGCAGAAGGCACACGAGCCTTGAGCCGTGTTTCGAGAATGTTCGAAAAAACCATCGAAGCGGCGAGATCTTTGCTGATTCGGGCGACGCCGCGCATTGCAAAACGAAGCGCTGCGACATCCGGCTTTGGCGACGCGACTGTCATCAATCCGGTTTGCGGGATTTCAGGCTGTGTAAACGATGACGGCACGCGTTTGTCGGATTTAAGCCAACTGCCAAAATAGCGGCGTATCGCTCTATAACCCTGAGCACGATCAAAATTACCCGATATCGTGATCGTTGCATTGTCAGCGGCCAGGAAACGTTGTTTGGCGTCGATCAGATCGGCAAAATCGATGGAGCCAACCGATTCACTGGTACCCACGATCGAGCGTCCATACGGAAACGTTCCAAGCAGACGCCTTGCTGTCGCACGGTCGGCGACATAAGCTGGGTCTGTTTCCATTGTCTTTAGCTTTGCGAGCAGCGCGGCTTTAAGTTTGGCGGTTGTTTCTTTGTCGATCGTCGGACTTGCGACAGCGGTCGAAAGCGTTTCGAGCATCGTCAGATATTCCTCGCCCGCTTTTGACGAGACGTTTATCTGGATGTAGTCGTAACCGGTAATTATCTCAAGACCACCGCCGAGATCCTCAACAAAAAATTCTTTTGCGGCTTCGTTCGGAAAAATATTATCTGCAAGGAGTTGCATTACGCCTTCTTTACCCTGCGGATCAAACGCTGCGCCCGAATGTATCCGCAGACTAACCCTCACCTTGTCGGCTTTTGGATCGCTCCAGAGCAATACCTTTAATCCATTGAGGAGCTTTTCCTGTTTTGGGGCGGACTGAGCAAATGTTTCGGTTGAGACAAACATTACAGCCCCGGCCATGATCACGGCAACAAAGACAACTTTCTTGAATAAATTAAGATTTTTCATCGTATAGCTATATGAGCAACACAGATTAGTTGCCGGAACCTTGCCTAATGTTTGCCGCAACGGTCAAATGAAACAAAAACAAGCATGTTGTACAAATGAAAATTTTAAGAGCGTAATGGGCATCGCGTCAAACGGATGATGCATCTATGACAATTGAGAATATCCGCACGCAAGAAATATCGCGGAAATTTTGTTGAAAATCACTTAACTTCTGAAATAAACGCGATATAATCGTTTTATCACTATGTCGCTCGTAAATTAGAGCGTGATAATGAGAGGCTGAAGATGGGAAAAATTGTTAAATATTGCGGTTCATGTGACGAAGGTTTTGCCGAGAAATTTGGGTATTGTCCAAATTGTGCAAATCCACTGCAGGCATTTGAGATGAATCCGGTTGAGGCAAAGGCCGTAGCAGAAGCTGTTGCCGAGCCACCCGTGCCAGCGATCCTCGAAGCCCCGGTCGTGGCGGAAGCTGCGCCGGTTGTTGACGCAGCACCCGTCATCGAAGAGCCAATTGCGGTGGTCGAAGAAACGATCGAAGCTGTAGCAGCGCCCGAGATCGTCGAAGATGTTGCAGAGCCGGTCGTCGAGGCCGTCGCACCAAAAGCGATCCCTGTAGCCGCTCCAGTTTACACTCAGCCGACGGCGGTCGATGTTGATCGCATACCAGTTTCTCTGTCAGACGAACGCGACAAGGCCGTCAACGAGGGCGGTTTTTACGTAACAGTTATCGAAGAAAAAAATGCCAGCCAACGCAGTATGCTGCTGCTTGGTTCGACGGCATTTATTCTCGTTTTGGCACTCGGCTCAACGGTTTTCTCCCTGTTTCAAAAGGATATTGGTATAGGTGCTATCGGTAACGATTCATCACTCGCCAGCCTCATCGATGAAGTGCCGATGATCACGGAAGAAGAACCGGAGCAGAAAAAAGATAAAGACGCCGGCGGCGGCGGCGGCGGAGGCCGTGAAGAAGAGGAAACGACCAAGGGCGATCTGGCAAACCAGACACAAAATCCACAACGTCCACCTCAGGCAATACCTCGAATGGAGAATCCTTCACTCGTTTTGCCGCCAGCCTCTACGCAGGGCAACAAAACATTTGAGCAAAAGTACGACCGTTTTGGTGACCCTAACGGCAGATTTTCCAACTGGAACAACGGCAGCGGCACAGGCGGCGGCCAGGGTAACGGTAGCGGAACGGGCCAGGGCAGCGGTATCGGAACAGGTGCCGGGTCGGGAACAGGTTCGGGCTACGGCAGCGGTCTGGGTAACGGTAACGGCAATGGAACTGGTGACGGCGATGGCGGCGGCGGTCCGCCCCCAAGAGCGGTCGGTGTGACGCAGGGTATCAAGATACTTTCAAAACCGCGTCCGGGCTACACGGATTCCGCCCGTCAGAACAATATCACGGGTACCGTGATACTGCGAGTTACATTTTTAGCTTCGGGTCAGGTTGGTAGTATCTCACCCGTCAAGGGACTCGGCAACGGTTTGACTGAACAGGCGATCGCAGCCGCACGACGGATCAGCTTTGAACCGGCAAAGACCAACGGTGTACCGCAGTCGGTTACCAAACAGATCGAATATACATTTTCGATCTACTAATAGTCAGAACCGCCTGCGTAAGCGGGCGGTCAGTTTCTCAAAAATAAAGCGAGCTTTTCGAAGCTCGCTTTTTTGTTTGTCTTAGATAAAAACAATTGATTGAGATGTCGGTATCTCAAATCGCTTACGACAGCGAATATTGCTGCACATCAGCATGTCATCCACACGAACCATATAATCGCGGGATTTGGCGAATTGAGCACGATCTTGTTCGCTGCGGGTGTTGACGTTCTTTTTCTTTGTCCGCTTTAGCCAGCGAACATCGTAATCGGCACGCTCACGGCAATGCGGGCACGAAAAGCTCGCCTTTTTTACCTCTTGCCGCTCATCAAATATATCGCGTTCATTCATAGTCCAAGTTTAGCAGAAATTTGGCCACCGATGACACGGATAAAACCGATCAGAAAATTCCTGATCCGCTCGATCCGTGTAATCGGTGGCTAATTTCCTATCTTCCGAAGATACTCAAAACTAAATATCCCGGTGTCGTGGTTGTCGGAGAATACAAAGTTCAGAGCATAACGGCCGACGATAGACATCGCAGTAAATGTGAGGTCATCGCTGATCTGCTTTTCATCGAGTATTTTTTCACCGGTCCATTCGTCTTTGCAGCTTGCACAGGGGCAGGCTCGGCGGAGTTGTGCGGCGGTGTAATTTGATTCGGTGTCGTCCGACCATTTGATCGACAAACTTCTGTCAGATTCCTGGACTATTTGTGCGGGTTGTATCATTTGAGGTGTTTGGCGATCTCGTCCGGATCGATGCCGTAATGTGTCGCGTGATAGATGGGCTTGCCGTCCTTTAAGACGAACGCCTGCGGGGAGGCGTGACGGATGCCTAGTCTTTCGACGACGGCGTTCGAAACTTCGCGGTCATATTGAACGACGAGGATATTGATGTTGCCGTCAATTTCGTTAAGCTGTTCGAGAACGTGAGCACTGATCCCGCAGGTGTCGCTGTGTTTGAAAAGGAACACAGGCCGGTCGTTTGAGGCGGCAATAAGCGCGTCGAGTTTTTCGATCGTATCTAAACTGATTTGTGTTAGCGGCATTTATTGTAGTTGTGGAGCGTCCATCTGACGTGGAAAGACTTTGCGGTAGCCGACCAGATGTGTTGCGGTGATGACAGGTATGACGAGGTAAATGCCGACGCAAAATGCCAGCTCGCCGGCAAGAGCAAGCCCGAAACTGACCGCCATCAATCCTCCGATGCCGCCAAGGTTTTTCATAACGGCTCGAGCACTCAGCTTCATCGCATCCCAACTGGAAAGTTGACGATCGACGATCAGCGGAAACGCAAACATCAGCAGCGAATGGATGCAGATCATTATGACGGCAACGATTATGTCAATGATAAATCCACCGAGAAAGGTTCCGAGTATCACGTTCTGATCAGCGTTGTTTCCCATCACCGCAGCCATCAAAATTGGGGCGTAGAGCGTGACAAACATCACGCTCAGCCAAATCACCATTGGCACTACGATCACTATCGTGAGCAGCAGGCTCGGCCAAAAGAACTTAAAACCGACCCAAAGATCGTCGATCGATGCTTTGCCGCGGCCGTCGATGACCCTGAGATAGGCGTTAAAGATGCCGCAGACCATAGCCCCGATCAGAATGTACATCGAAATGCCGCCGATCATCGCACCGACGACCGATATCGCGAACAATATCCAATAGTCGGGCTTGATAAGAGCCCAAGCCTCTTTGACACATTCGATCGGGCGTATTTGTCCGGTTGTAAATTCGTTCATCATTGGCCCTCGCCGTAGATCCTGTCGAGATAGTCGGTCACCATGCGGTCGCTAGAGAATTGCGGGGTCAGGGTCGCGATCGAGTTTTTCATCCGGCGTATCCACTCGGTGGGCAGACCGCTATTGTCGTGTGAATAGTATGCCGGGATCACTTGCGTCTCCAGCGTCGAATACAGCGACTCGGCGTCGCTTGCATCCATCGCTTCGTCGGATCCATCCGACAGATCGCCGATCTCAAAGCCGTTCTCGCCGTTGTAGCCCTCGATCCACCAGCCGTCGAGGATCGAAAAATTCAGTCCTCCGTTCATCGCGGCTTTCATGCCGCTCGTGCCGCTGGCTTCCATCGGACGACGCGGGACGTTCATCCAGACATCTACGCCTTGAACGAGATATCGTGCGACCTCTTGATCGTAGTCCTCTATGAATACGGCACGACGCTGCCAGTTAGAATCGTGATTGATACTCATCAACTCCTGCAAGATTCCCTTCGCGGTGCGGTCCTGCGGATGTGCCTTGCCGGCAAACACAAATTGCACGGGACGGTCAGCATCATCGACCATCTTGAGCAGACGCGGTAGATCTGAAAACAGCAGATCCCAGCGTTTATACGCTGCGACGCGGCGGGCAAAGCCGATCGTCAGCACATCGCGGGAAAACAAACCGCGAGTGTTCTCGTTTTCGTTGATCGTCTCCTGATCGCCGGTATTTTTCGCACGCGTCCGTTCACGGATAAACGCGATGAGAAGGGCCTTGAGATCCTGATGGGCGTTCCAAATATCGGCATCGGGAATTGCATTTACCGCTTGCTCCCAATCGCCGGATCGCCGGACGATCTCGTGCCAGTTCTCGCCGATCGTTTTTGTAAACAGGTCCTGAAACAACGGTGCGATCCACGTCGGAGCGTGAACTCCATTCGTCACCGACGTGATCGGCACTGCCCCGGCGTCGGCAAGGTCGGGGAACATATTTAACCACAGCTCGCGTGAAACCTCGCCGTGCTTTTCGCTGACGCCATTGGCCGAGCGGCACATGCGGATCGCCAGCGGCGTCATGCCGAAATATTCGGTGTCGTCAGAAAGGTTTGAGCGGCCAAGAGCGAGAAACTCGCCGTTTGTGATCTTTAGCGATGCGATAAATTCTTTGCTAAAACATTCGCTCAAAACCCGCGGCGGAAATGAATCGTTTCCGGCCGACACGGGCGTATGCGTGGTAAAAACGCATTGTGAGCGAACCCGTTCGACCGCACCGGCGAACGATGCGTCGGGATTCGCTTCGAGATATTCCTTTGCAAGCTCAAGAGTTGAAAAAGCTGCGTGGCCTTCGTTGAGATGAAAGACGGATGGCGAGATTCCTAGCTTTCTCAACAATCGCACACCACCGATTCCCAAAACTTTTTCCTGCACGATACGTGTCTCAACATCGCCGCCATACAGATGGCCTGTTATCAGTCTGTCATCATCGCTGTTCGTTTCGACGTTAGTATCAAGCAGAAAAAGCGAGACACGCCCGACGCTAGCAAGCCAAGCCTGTACGACAACCTCGCGGCCGCGTATATGAACGGAAACCGTGATCCGATTGCCGTCCGCATCAACGACCGGCGTCAAAGCTAGCTCGCTATCGAACACATCGTTATACGATTCTTGCTGCCACCCATCATGGCTGATCTTTTGCCGAAAATAGCCAAACCGGTAAAGCAGTCCGACCGCCGTCAGCGGCAGATCGAGATCGCTCGCCGATTTGAGATGGTCGCCAGCGAGAATGCCAA
>JBEBGA010000014.1:0-22950 GCA_040081695.1 Pyrinomonadaceae bacterium | reverse complement strand
CACGCGGCGAACGTCCGGCCCATCGATGCGGGTTTTCAATTCGTGAGCAACGCCCATCCAAAACGTCAGGTCGTAGAGCATCCAGTAAAGTATCTCGGACCGGTCGGCGGTCGATCTGCTTTCGAGGTCGAGGCCTCGTTCGGTAACAATGTAGTGATATACGCCGTTAGTGTATTCGACGTGCGGGCTGCCGTTATCCTGACGCTCGGTTAGTAAAGTATATTTTGACGCACAGGGTCTGACGCGTTGGCAAAGTGCGTCGTATTCCGACTCGAGTAGTGCAAGCTCGTCGTTCATCGGGTTAAAAGATAGGCCTTTTTAACTCCTCGTACAGCTTTTTGTCGATGATCTTACCGTCGTTTTCTTTCATGTGCTCGACAATAAGCAAAGCTTGGTGAATGCGGACATCGATATCTTTCGGCTTGGCTAACAAATAAAGTATCGACCGTTGTTTTCCTTCAGAAAGTGCATGAAACATCCGATCGCCGTCGGGGTCTTGTTTTAGAACCTCTTCAAATTCCTCAGGCATCGGGAGCCCGTATTTGCTCTTGTCTTTTTCGAGCAATACATCGACAGAATCGCCCGCAGCGATACCGATCGCATCACGTTTTTTCTTATTTACGATTATGTAAAATAAGTCGCCCGACGGCAGTAGAGCACACTGAAATGGCTCTTTGCCGTTGATCGTGCAAACGATACGCTTGAACTTGCCGGTGAACGCGAGCTTGGCGACGATCTCCCGATCCACGACCAAAAAATGCCAGCCCGAATCAGCCTGAGATCTCGTGAGCGTAGTTTTGAATTTTACACTTGCGGCCATCAAGAATATTTCACCATATTATTCTCTCAGTGTCCTGTGGTGTCTCTGTGGTGAATTCTTAAAGGGTTTTGATAGAATCAGAATTAAGTGGAAACCATGATCCAACCAATTCTCGACAAAGCCTTAGCGGGCGAACGTTTGACCTCCGAAGACTGCACGGCGTTGCTCGAATCAAATGATTTCGTCCGCATCGGGCTCGTGGCGGATGAGATCCGCCAGCGAAAAAATCCGGGCGATGTCGTGACATATATCATCGACCGCAACATCAATTACACCAACGTTTGCAACGTCGTCTGCACGTTTTGCGCGTTTTACCGGCGGCCGGGCAAACCCGATACGTACGTTCATTCGATCGACGAAATTTGCGCTCGGATTGACGAGACCATCGCCCTCGGCGGCACCGGCGTCCTGATGCAGGGCGGTCTGCATCCGGACTTTAATATCGAGTGGTACGAAGATCTGCTGCGGACCCTGCACGCAAAATACCCAAAATTTCAATTGCATTGTTTTTCGCCGCCTGAGATACATAATATCCACCTCATCTCAGGGCTCGATTACGAGACGATAATGGAGCGGCTCAAAGACGCAGGGCTGAATTCTCTGCCGGGCGGTGGCGGCGAGATACTCGACGACGAAGTTCGTGCCCGCGTCTCGACCAAATGCAACACACAGGAATGGCTCGACGTGATGCGTGCCGTCCACAAGGTCGGGCTGATCTCGACGGCGACGATGATGTTTGGGATCGGGGACAAGATAGAGCATCGCGTTCGGCACTTGCAACGCATACGCGATGTACAGGACGAGACGGGTGGATTTACAGCGTTTATCCCTTGGACATTTCAACGTGAAAACACCGCCCTAGGCCGTAAGATCACTGAGGAACCGACCGGCATCGATTACCTACAAATGGTCGCTGTCTCGCGATTGTTCCTCGACAACGTACAACATATACAGGCATCGTGGCTGACCCAAGGGCTAAAACTGGGGCAGACGGCACTTCGGTTTGGGGCCGACGACATGGGCTCGATCATGATCGAGGAGAACGTCGTCTCCGCCGCCGGTGCCCACGTCGAGGCCAACGAACGCGACCTCCGCTACCAGATCCGGGAAGCCGGTTTCACACCCCAGCAACGCGACATCCTCTACAACTACATCAACCGCGAAGGCATCGACGACCTAGACAAAAGCGATTCGATGAAATTAAAACAACTGACCGTGGCGTTCGCTGACTGATATTTTTTAGAAATAGTGAGGAAATTATTGATGTCTAAGAAGAAAGGGGTTCGGAGAACTATTTGGGCTTTGACAATTGCCGTAGTCCTGAGCGGGGCTTTTCAGGTTTACGCAGGCGACTGGGCTGACACCAAATATGCGGTCGCGCATAGCGGCAAACTATACACCATCTCCGTAGCCGGCGCGTTATTCGTCACGGATCTCCCAGGCGGAGCATGGCGGCAGATCGGCAAGCCGGATTTTGGCAATACCAAATTTCTATTTGCGGGAGCTTCGAATCTGTTTACGATCGAATCTGACGGGAGCCTTTTCCGTATCAGCCCATCCGACGGTTCGTGGAACCGTGTCGGCAAAACGGGCGACTGGAAGAAAACGATGGTTGGAGCTATGATCGGCGACAAACTGTACACGATCGAGTCAGAGGGTGCGCTGTTTGAAACAAGTACAGCGACCGGAGCATGGAGGCAGATCGGAAAGGCCGATTTTGTTAGGGCCAAACACTTTTACGCGAGCGGTGACCGGCTCTATTCGATCGAGCACGACGGGAATTTTTTCTCGATCAGCCCGGCAAACGGATCTTGGCAGAGGATCGGCTCGTCAAACGACTGGCTCAACACAAATCGCAGTACGATGCACAACGGAAAGCTTTACTCGACCGAAGGCGGAGCCCTTTACGAAACGGATCCGATGACGGGAACTTGGAAAAAGATCAGTAAGGAGTACATCCGGGCTAATTTTCTATTCGGTGCCGGCAGTTCTCTTTATTTTATCGAGTTCAACGGTACGCTTTATCGGATCAATCTGGCCGACGGCAGTTTGACGCAAATCGGCAAATAATGGCACCTAAGATAATTGCAGCAATTCTTACGTTTATCGCCAACATTGTTGCGGGCGTTGTGATCTTCTTTTTCATGCTTGTTGCGATGAACGGCTTAAGCGAGAGCGATGCCAATTGGGGTTTTGGGGCATATATCATTCTTGCCCTCATCGTCACTCTTCTAATGAGCACCGGAGCGTTTTTGTTGGTTCGCCTTTTACAAAATAAGCAATTCTCCGGCGTCGTGTCGGCTCTCATTGCGATACCGGTGTTTTCGATAGTTGGTATTGGGCTTAAGTTTGTGTGCTGCCTGATCGGGATCGGCATCGCCGACTACGTTCGCGTGAATTACTAGCGATGCCGACGATCATCCTCGAAACCCTCATCCACGCCCGAGCCGAAGAATGTTTTGATCTGGTGCGTGACAAGCGAATTCAAACGGAACCATTGCCGGCGATCTTTGGTGAGTTTGGCATTGGCCAGACTGTTACTTTCAAACGCAAAACCTTAGGTTTAGATCAGTCTTTGACCGTGAAAGTCACAGAGTTTGACCGTCCGACAATCTTAGTTGACGAGATGACCGACGGCACCTTCAGATCTTTCAAACATATTCATGAATTCCTATTTGTTGAGAACGGCACTTTGATGCGCGATACACTGGTTTGGGAAACGCCATTTGGCATACTCGGCAAGCTCGTCGATAAGTTTTTCATTGAGCGGCACCTAACCGACCTGGTTTCAACCCGCAACGCCAAGCTCAAGCAAATTGCAGAAGCCCGCACGTGATCTTTCATTCGGGACTCTGCATTTCTGACAAATCTATTACAACCGCATCTCCGCCAACCTGTTACTCTGATAACGTAATATTTTAGCCGTCCTTATATCGACTTAATGCAAAACATCCTTGAGTTTGAGACGCCTCGGAGAGGTGTGAACTGGAAAAATGTCGTGATGGTCACGTCATTTCATCTGCTGGCGATACCCGTCTTATGGACATTTAGCTGGCAAAATCTGGCGGCTTTGCTGATCGGCAACTGGATCGTCGGCAGCCTTGGCGTTGGGCTCGGTTGGCATCGTCTGCTGACCCATCGCGGGTTTAAGGCGCCGAAATGGCTCGAATACACGCTCTCGATTTTTGCGACGATGTCGATGCAGGACCCGCCGGATAAGTGGATCGCGACGCACCGGATGCATCACAAGTTTGTCGATACTGACAAAGATCCACACTCGGCCCGATCCGGATTTTGGTGGCCGCAGATCGGCTGGGTGGTGTGGGGACGAGCTCAAGACCACGACGAAGCGACGATGAAAAAATACGTGCCCGACCTGTTAAAAGACCGAGGCCATGTGCTGATCTCGCGATTTTTCTACGTGCCGATCATTGTTTCTGCGTTTATTTTATTCGCTATCGGCGGCTGGACGATGGTTGTCTGGGGTGTCGCGGCCCGCGTTGTCGTCGGTTGGCATACTACGTGGTTTGTAAATTCGCTCGCCCATCTCTATGGCAAACGCCCGCATGACACCGGCGATCTCTCGACCAACAACTGGTTCGTCGCCATCCTCACATTTGGCGAAGGCTGGCACAACAATCACCATATGTCGCCGACCTCGGCGCGTCACGGCACAGAGTGGTATCAGTTCGACATGAACTGGATAGCCATCCGCATCTTTGAAAAGCTCGGCTGGGCAAAAAATATCCGCCAATTTGACGCCGGGAAAAGGCCCGTCGAATTGAAACAGGCTGCATAAAGTATTAGTATTCGCCCATAAGGGGATGCGGCGAATATGACTACAAATCCGACTAACTACACCGAGTTTTGGGACTTTTACGTTGCAGAACACAGCAAACCTGTGACGCGGCTGCTGCATTTTGTCGGCACTTCGCTGGGGATATTGCTGCTCGCGTGGTTTGTCTGGTCTGGGCGTTGGTATTTCTTTCCGGCGTTCTTTGTCGTTGGCTACGCGTTCGCGTGGTTTGCTCACTTTGTAGTCGAAAAAAACAAACCCGCTAGCTTTCGCTTTCCGCTCTGGTCATTTATCAGCGATTTCAAAATGATGTGGTACATGATCACCGGCCGAATGGGCCGCGAAGTCGCCAGAGTTTTAAAAGAAAATTAACCACAGATCTACACAGATAAAAACGGATAAGAATTAAATAAGGCCTAATTTCTTCTTATCTGTGTGCATCTGTGTTTATCTGTGGCAAAATTGTCCTATGCCCGCAAACAACGACCTCATTAATCCGGACGCTTTGAATTCGACCATAGAATTTTTGACGGCGATGGTCACGCCGGCTTTGCTGATATCGGCGACCGGTTCGCTGGTGCTGTCCACATCGACACGATTGGGTAGGGTCGTTGACCGTGTCCGCCAACTTGAGGAACGTCTAAGCGATCTGATCTATCTCGAGGACAAAGATGATGTACCGCTTTATGACAAACGTGTCGAGGTCATCGTCGATCTGCTTGACAAGGTCACGAGCCGCTCACGCATACTGCAGCGGGCAATGGAAACCTTTTACTACGGGCTCGGTATGTTTGTGTTGTGTAGTGTGACCATCGCGATTGCTGCGATCTTTAACACATACCGATGGATCCCGATACCGGTCGGTATTGTCGGCATAATGTTCTTGTTTATAGGCACGATCTTTATGATCCGCGAAACCCGCATGGCAACAGCAACCGTCAACGCAGAGATGGATTTTACGTGGCAGCTTGCCCGTGAGGTCGCCCCGAAAGAGGTTGCTAGCAAGTACAGCCGCAAAGGCAAAAGCAAGGGGATGAAGACGGCAAAGATCAAGAATGCACGCAAAATACCTGACACTCTTGGCGGAGAATAAGCTCGAGCAGCGCGTTTTGGCTCTCGAAGAGCTACTGCGATCGTGCACCGTCTGCCCAAAAGACTGCGGCAACGACCGTCTTAAGGACGAGATAGCTGCCTGTTACTCGGGTAAACTCCCCATCGTCTCAAGCTACACCGCACATTTTGGCGAAGAGCCTTGTCTCAGCGGCACGAACGGAGCCGGAAATATCTTTTTTGGCAACTGCAATCTCCGCTGTGTCTATTGCCAAAATTATCAGATCTCGCAAACCCACAAAGAGCAGAAAAAGAACGAGATAACCCACGAACGTCTCGCCGAAATGATGCTTGAGCTACAGGACCGCGGTTGTCACAATATCGGCTTTGTCTCGCCGACGCATTTTGCACCGCAGATGGCGAGAGCGATATTGATCGCCGCAGAAAAAGGCTTGCGGTTGCCGATCGTTTACAACACTAACGCTTACGACTCGGTCGAGGTTTTGAAATTGCTCGACGGCATAGTAGACGTTTATCTCCCCGATCTCAAATACGCCGATTCCGACGCCGGTTTTCAGTATTCTAAGGTCCGCAATTACAAAGAACACGCTCGTGCTGCGATCAAAGAAATGCACCGACAAATGGGCGAAACGCTAGTTTTTGGCGAAGATGGTTTATTAAAACGAGGCCTGATGATCCGCTTGCTTGTACTGCCAAACGACATCGCCGGTATAGAAGAAAACCTGCGTTGGATCCGTGATGAGCTTTCGCCAAAAACCGCTATCTCGTTGATGGCCCAGTACTATGCTACTAACAAGGCCGCTACTGACGACCGATACATCTTACTCTCGCGTCGTATCAGTGAAGGTGAATGGTTCGAGGCCGTCAGCTTGCTCAATGACCTCGGCATTGACGAAGGCTTTATGCAGGAGTACGAATCTGCATCGCATTATTACAGGCCGGACTTTACGGATGCGGATAAACCGTTTAAGGATATTAGAGATTTTCAACAGGAGACCATATGAAGATTGGAAATACAGCACCTGATTTCACATTAAAAGACGGCGAAGGCGATGACTGGACATTAGGTAATTACAAAGGACGTACAGTCGTGCTGTTATTTTACCCCGGCGATAACACGCCTGTTTGCACGGCACAGCTTTGTTCGGTCCGCGATCATTGGTCGGAGTATCAAGCGACCGGAGCCGAGGTTGTTGGCATCTCGACCGACACTGTCGAATCGCATCAGGACTTTGCCGAGAAAAATCAGCTACCCTTACGTCTGCTGTCTGACGGCGACCGCAAGGTTTCGGAGCTTTATGACATGAAATCCTGGCTTCCCGGCCGCTCTGCCCGAGGCGTGGTCGTCATCGACGGTAACGGCAAGGTGGCGTATCACAAAGCGCAGCCTGTCAGCCTGTTCAAACCGTCGGACGACGACGTGCTCGCCGCAATACTGCTTGCTCAGGGATACTAGGCAGAGAGAAAAGAATTAACCACGGATGCACACGGATAAACACGGATAAGAATTCGATCAGCATCAGTGTCCATCTGTGTTAATCTGTGGCTAAATAATCTTATGGCTTTATTTGGTGACAAATTTAAATGTGCCCGCTGCGGGCAGAAAAACGAACCGCTTGGTTACGCCCCGATCCCGACCGAGCTTGGGCAGCAGATCGGTGCAGAGATGTGCCAAGGTTGCTGGGCCGAATGGCAGGAAAAGCAAAAACAGCTCATCAACCACTTTGGCCTCGACGTATCAAATCCCGATTCGCACCAGTTTTTGTTCGACAACATGAAGATCTTTTTCTACAACGAAGGCGTCGAGCTAACACAGATCGACACCTCGCAAGAAGGTAAGGTCAACTGGTAGCGACGTCCCAAATTCAACCCCTCCATTTGTAGCTTTGCCGTATGGAGAAGCAGCTCGAAAAAAAACACTCTCTCGCAACCCGCTGGATGCACTGGATCAATTTTCCGCTGCTGGCGATGATGATCTGGAGCGGATTGCTGATCTATTGGGCCAATGCGATCTACTCGCTCCGGATTGGTTACTACGAGGTATTTCACTTTTTCCCGCCGTGGTTTTACGAGACGCTCGGTATCCCGTACGGACTTGCCGAAGGCCTCCAACTTCATTTCTTTTTTATGTGGTTGTTCACCATAAATGGTGTGGCTTACATTATTTATACATTTCTATCCGGCGAATGGCGGGCACTGCTTCCGGTTCCGGCTTCGTTTCGGCGTGCTCCTTTTGTTGCCCTGCACGACGCCCACATCGTCAAAAGCAAACCGCCGCAAGGCAAATACAACGACGCTCAGCGTATTGCTTATACCGGGGTGATATTGATGGGAGCCGGATCGGTCATCACGGGCCTCGCCATCTACAAGCCTCTGCAGCTCGGATGGTTGACCGCATTGCTCGGTGGTTACGAATGGGCACGCTGGGAGCATTTCTGGTTGATGGTACTATTTGTGCTGTTTTTTGCAGTGCACGTTTTCCAAGTCGCAATGGCCGGATGGGCAAACTTTCGTTCGATGATAACCGGCTATGACATTGTTGATGCGGAAAAGGCAAACGTTACGAACGAGGAGGCCGTCGAAGTATGAGCGAAGACAATGAGATCATTATCGATGGCGTTCGCGAGCTTGAGAAAAAAGGTACGACGGGTCGCTCATATCCCGACGACCCTGAAAACACCGCAACCGCATTAAAAGAATTTCGTTACGTGAGTGGGCCCGTAAGCGAGACGGAGGCTAAACGGCAAATGTCGATACGCTCACGGCGTGGCTTTTTGGTAGGCGGGATAGCAGGCTTGCTCGGCGTTTTTGGCTGGCGGTGGATGCCGGATGAAACCAAGAATGATTTACTCCGTCGAACGTTCGAATTTAATGAGCGTGTCAGCCAGGCTTTCTACAGTCCGAAACGACTTGCACCGGAATTTCCTCCTTCGCGTATCACTGCTGCCCGAGTTAACGGTGCGTTGGGTCTTGAGACGGAGATAACTGTGTCCGATTGGCAATTAAGCGTTACAGGACTCCCTGGCGGTTCTGCGTTGTCGATCGATCAGATCAAGGCGATGCCTCGGACCGAGATGATCACCGAGCTAAAATGTATCGAGGGTTGGAGCACTATCGTGCATTGGTCGGGTGTGCGATTTTCGGACTTTGTCGTGGCGTGCGGCGGAATGCCCGACAAATTACCGAAATACGTTTCGATGAAAACACCCGATGAAAAGTACTATGTCGGCTGGGATATCGAGGCGATCCTGCACCCGCAAACTTTGCTTGCTTACGAGATGAACGGAGCTTCGCTGACAAACGAACACGGTGCTCCTCTGCGGCTCGCGAGCCCGACAAAATACGGCATCAAGCAGATAAAACGGATCGGCCGTATCGAATTTACAAACGAGCGGCCCCGTGATTTTTGGGCGGAGAGTGGATATGACTGGTACGCCGGGCTCTGACCTGATATTTATCAACGAAGAATTTTTCGCCGATACGGTAACGGGTGAGCAGCTCGATTTGTTGCTCGCGGATGCATGGCGGCATTTTGGAACACATTTTTTTCGCTACAGCCTGGGCATCTACCGCGACGAGATCCGACGTGTTATACCGCTGCGGATACGGCTAGCAGATTTTCAATTTTCAAAAAGCCAACGTCGAAACTTGCGTAATAACGGCGACCTGCGCGTCGAGGTTCGTCCTGTAGAGATAACACCGGAATCCGAAGATCTCTTTCACCGGCACAAACAGCGATTCGACCACGGCGTTCCCGCGTCGATCTACGACTTTCTGTCGCTCGAACCAGCAACTATTCCATGCGATGCCCGCGAGGTTGCCGTCTATGACAAGGATAAACTCGTTGCCGTCAGCTATTTTGATATTGGATTGACGACCACGTCAGGGATCTACGCGGCGTTTGATCCACCCGAATCTTCTCGCGGTCTAGGTATTTTTACAATGCTCAAGGAGATCGAATTTTCGCTCGATTCTGGCAAAGAGTTTTACTATCAGGGCTACGCTTACGAAGGCGAATCATTTTACGATTACAAGAAACGTTTTTCTGCGATCGAAGAGTACGATTGGCGTGGAACGTGGCGAAAAGCGGACAGGTAGCTATGACAAATACAAAGCCGTTAGAAAATTGGATGCGCTACGCCTTGTTTGCGACAGGGTTGATGAATCTGGCCGGTGCTGCAATGTTCGTTCCGGCCTTTGAAAATCTTAGATCTCAACTCAAACTTCCCGAGCCACATCCGTTTTTTCTCTGGACGCTGGCTATCTGGATCGGAACATTTGGAGTTTGTTATTTGTGGATGGCCGTCACGCATCGCCGCGACCGACTCTTTGTTGCCACGGGAGCCGTAGGAAAATTGGCGTTCTTCGGATTACTCGCAGTTTATTCGGCCGCAGGAGATCTCCCAATCGCCACTGGTGTCAGTGGCCTGCCGGACCTGATGTTTGGCGTGATCTTTGTTGCTTGGCTAATCTTGACGACCGACGATTAGCAGTTTCGTCCACTCGATGTATTTTTTTGAATCAAATTTTTTCCCGGTGCTGTGGCTCGCCATATAGCGGATCAAACCAAATACAGGCCGCTCAAACCATGCACGGTCGTGTTTGCCAAAGCACCACAGAATGCCGGCATAAGAATTAGGATCGCGGCCGTCGAGACAGTATTTGTTGTTGAGGTGAACGAGCGTCTCAAAAGCCACTTCATATGACGGCGACCATGCGATGACGTTTTTACCCCACAGCATCCGTACATAATTGTGCATCTCGCCGGTCGCTACCATTTCGCGTTGGGCCGCGTTCCATAGCTCGTCGTGCGTTTCGCCAGCCTCTAATTGTTCCAGCGAATAGGTTATCTGTCGCTCGTCCGACGCGTGTTCACGCATCGTTTTCTGTACCCACGCAGGCAGAGCCGCGAGCGAATCGTAATTCGCGTTGTGCTGCGCCATGTTAAATGACAACTCGCGTCGGACGATCAACTCTTCAAGATAGGCGTCGATCGACTCTTGCGGAGCGTCAGCATCTCGCACAGCAAGGGCAACCTCAAGAGGCGAGAGATTGCCAAAATGCAGGTAAGACGACAGCCGCGAAGACCCGTCGCGGTCGGGCTTGCTACGTGCTTTGTCATAGTCCGGCAAGATACTCTCAACAAATCTTTTCAAACGCTTTCGCCCCTCAGCCGTTCCGCCTTTGTAATGTGTCGATGCCGGAACCGTATGGTCGATGTCGCATCCGGCGACAAGTGACGTGATATTGTCGGCGGTAACAATCGTCTCAGGACAATCAACTTCAATACCAAGACTTGAAATTTCGACTGTTTCATTTGACAACGTCTTTAAATATCGGTCGAGCAGCTTATTTATTTTTGGCCTGATGGTGTAGGCGACGTACTCTTCTTTTTCAAATTTCGACATCGGGATAACGCCGTTAGAATCAACTGCGAAAACCGGTATCTCAGCCCGCTCGGCTATGCGGCGATTGTGTTCGGGGATGATAAAGCACGGATAGTCGTCAGTGACTATCAACGCGGCGTCTTTGGCGAGTGAGACGACAGTATTTTTTGACGCATCGGCATCTTTTTGCAAATAAAACACATAGCGGATGCCGAGTCTTTCAAATTCACGCCGCTTTTCCTCGACGCCCTCAAGGATAAAAGTATGAATACGGTCGCTCGCCCACGGATAGTAATACTTCAAACCTTCGTAAACGACTAGCGGCAGTTTTAGCTCATTTGCCCTGCGCGTCGCATAAATAAGCGAGTGGTTATTGTCCACACGCTTATACATTTGCATCCAATACAGCACGTACCGAGCGTTGGTATTTACGGGCTGGTCGTTTAGCTGAATTACTCTTTCGTTGATCCGCATTGGGTTGTATTATAAGAGTTTAGCCACAGAGAACACAGAGATTTGGACGGAAATAGTTTCTTTTTTAGAAAACTTGATTTCCAAATCACGGCATAACTAAACCGATCTTCTGTGCGTAATAACGGTAACACTAACTCAACAATCCGCATTTAAATATATGAAACGAATCCTCATTGCGTTCTTCGCTCTTTTGTCATTAGCTATTGTTTTGCAGGCTCAGACCGCGCCGCCGGCGAAAAAGACGATCTCGGCATTTACCGAAAAGATGCAGAAGATCGACGGTTTTATGCCGTTGTATGTTAACGGCGACGAGGGCAAGATCTATATTGAGATCGCTCGGTTCAACCAAGAGTTTCTCTATCTTGTGAGTTTGCCGACGGGTGTCGGGTCAAATCCGCTCGGACTAGACCGCAATCAGTTAGGCACGACAAAAGTCGTTGCGTTTGAACGTGCAGGCAACAAGGTGCTGATGGTCCAGCCGAATTATGAGTTTCGTGCGACGGGCAATGTCTTGCAAAAGAAATCGGTCGAGGAATCGTTTGCGAGATCGGTCATCTGGGGATTTAAGATCGAGGCGAGCGAGGGTGATCGTATTTTGGTCGATGCGACCGCGTTTATTGTTCGTGACGCGCATGGCGTCGCCGATAGGATAAATCAACAGCGACAGGGGACGTATGGTTTTGACGAGAGCCGCAGCGCACTCTTTCTGCCCAATACAAAGGGCTTTCCTAAAAACACCGAGGTCGAGGCAACCGTTACGCTGACCGCCGGCGGAGATACCAACAATCTCGTCAACCAGGTCACGCCGACCGGCAAGCATGTGACTGTTCGCGAGCGTCATTCTTTTGTCGAGTTGCCGGATGACAAGTACAAGCCGCGCAAGTTTGATCCGCGCACTGGTGCGATCCCGATCAGTTTTTACGACTACGGTACGGACATTAACGAAGATCTCGAAAAGCGCTGGATACAGCGTTTTCGTCTGGAGAAAAGAGACCCGAATGCGGCAGTGAGCGAGGCCGTCAAACCGATCATCTTTTATGTGGATAACGGTGCTCCGAAAGCTATCCAGGATGCTCTGGTCGAGGGAGCCGCGTGGTGGAATCAGGCGTATGAGGCCGCAGGTTTTCGTAACGCTTTTCAGGTCAAGGTGCTGCCGCCGGACGCCGATCCGATGGATATCCGATATAACGTAATCAACTGGGTGCACCGCTCGACGCGCGGCTGGTCGATCGGCGACAGCGTGGTCGACCCTCGAACGGGCGAGGTTCTGAAGGGCGATGTGACGCTAGATTCGCAGCGGGCACGGCAGGATTTTCTGCTCGGAGCGGGTATGTCACCGCAGTATCGGTCGTCGGCGATGGCTTGCGAATTGGGAATGATGCCGGATGTCGATCATCTCATTGCCGATGGATCGGCGGCCGAGGTCACGGCAATGTCGTACGCGCGCATCCGTCAGCTTTCGGCACATGAGGTCGGGCATACGCTTGGGTTTACGCATAATTTTGCGGCGAGTACATACGATCGAGGGTCGGTCATGGATTATCCCGCACCGCTCGTGAAAATTGTTAACGGAAAGCTCGATTTTTCTGACGCTTATGCTGTTGGTATCGGCTCGTTTGACAAATTTGCCGCCCGATATTCTTATGCACAGTTCCCAGCCGGAGCCAATGAGGACGCAGAGCTTTACAAGATCGTAAGCGAGGGGATAAAAGGAGGGCTTCTTTTTCTTGGCGATCAGGATGCACGGCCTGCGAGTGCCGCCCAGCCATTTGGAAACTTGTGGGATAACGGCCCCGAGCCGACGGCTTCGCTTCGCCACGAGATGAAGGTGCGCCGGATCGGGCTCGATCAATTTGGTGTAAAAAATATCCCGGTCGGATCGCCGATGTCGTATTTGGAAAATGCTTTTCTCCCGCTTTACCTGCACCATCGCTATCAATTGACCGCTGCGGCCAAATCCATTGGCGGCGTTTACTACACGCACGCTGTGCGTGCTCCACACGGGGCCGAACCCGGGCCCGTGGCCGGGATCATCGCCGCCGGCGAACAGCGTGAAGCTCTCAAGGCCGTGCTCGAGACTATCGATCCGCGCGAACTAACCATTCCTGAAAACATACTCGCCCTGATGCCGCCGACGGCGTATGGATACGGTTCTGGCAGATCGGAGCTTTTCCAAAAACGAACGAGCCCGATGTTTGACGCTGTCGGAGTTGCCGAGATCGCTGCAGACTTGGCGATATCCGCATTGCTCGAACCAAACCGTGCCGCAAGGACGATCAACCAGAATGCGAGGAACAAGAACAATCCGCATTTTCGTGAGGTCGTGGGCGAATTGATAAAGACTGCGTGGCAAACGCCGTCAGCCAATGCTAACCACGTGATCGTGCAGCGGGCCGTCCAAAGCGTGACTGTCTCGCGGCTAATGGACCTCGCGGCTAACGAACGCGCACAATCACAAGTTCGTGCCGTTGCATCCGAGACTCTGCGTAATTTGCTCGCGACGCTAAAGCAAACACCCGCGACCGGCGATGCGGCTGCGTTCAATCGCCATTTGGCGGATGATATCACGCGATTTTTGGAACGGCCCGACGCTCCGCGTAAACAGACATCACCGCTCGCGACGCCGCCGGGCGACCCGATCGGGAATTAAATATCACTACGCAAATTTTGCGAGATAATCTCTGACCACGGCGGTTGCAAATTGGTCAGAGATCAAACCAATGTAGTTGTCGGGGCGAAGGACTAGAAAAAAAGCCCGGTCGGTTCCAAATATCGTGCTGATCCCCGGCGTAAGTGAAATGACGGTGCTATCGATCTTTCCGATCCAATCAACCATAAGATCATCCAGCAGGGGCGGGATTTCAGCCTTGCCGTCCATAAACACCACTAGATGAAAGAACGGTTGCCGCAGCCGGGCGTAAACACTCGCACCGTCTATCTCAAACCACGGCATCCGCTCTCCTGCCTTTACCTTAAAAGTACCACCGGTCTTACTAAGTGAGCTTTCACAATAATTAATGCCGATCTGTGACACCAGCGGAAATAAACGCCGGCGAATGAACCCAAGCCGAACGACATAGTTTGCGATATAGGGCGCGATCCGGGTTCTAACAAACGACGCGAACAAATTTTTGCTTGCGCCGAGCAAAAAGAATCTATCGGTCGTTCGGATCAGTCGTTCGGCATTAGGCAGACGCTCTTCGTCATACGTGTCGAGAATTTTTGAGGGTGTTTTAGAGGTTAGGGCGAATGCCAGTTTCCACGCCAGATTATAGCCGTCCTGGATCCCCGTATTCATCCCCTGAGCCCCGGCGGGTGTATGAATGTGGGCCGAATCACCGGCGAGAAAACAGCGGCCGTTTGAGAAACGATTGACGCTTCGTGAATGAACTTTGTACACCGAAAACCAATTGACTTTTGTGATGTCGAGATCAAGATCGGTGTCGACGGCGATCTGACGTTCGACCTCTTCGTACAGGATCTCGCCCTCGTCTTTGTTGTGACCTTCCGGAAAAGTGCCGACGATACGGTAGGTGTTATCGGCGCCTTTCATCGGGAAAAAAGCCGTGACGTTTGTTTTGGCTAGACAGACATAAAACGCGCCGTGAGAAAAATCCCATTCGATCTGTACGTCCGCCACATAAAATAACCGCTCAAATGTGCCGCCTGAGAATTCGAGTCCAAGCGAGTGCCGCGTCAGGCTCTTAGCGCCGTCGCATCCGACAAGATATTTTGCGGTGAGGGTTTCTGTTTCGCCGGACGAGTTTTTGATCTCGGCAGTTACACCCGTTTCGTCCTGACGAAAGCTCTCTACTTCGGTTCGCCAGCGAACATCTTTACCGTGTGACCGAATAAATTCATAAAGAAATTTTTCGTGGATGCCCTGTTCGATAAAGAGAAAATAAGGATACGAGCTCATTCCTCTGCCGTATTCCCCAAAAAAGATCTCACCGCGTATCTTGCCGCCAACGATCATCCTCGCTGCTTTGGCAAGTGTGCCGTTTTCTACAAGTTTATCGGCAAGACCAATCTGATCGTATATCTCAAGTGTTCGGGCTTGAACGCCGATAGCCTTTGAGTGAGGCGTCGTCGATTCGTTCTTATCAACGATGACAAAATCGACGCCGTAGCGGATTAACTGACACGCCAGTGCAAGGCCCGTTGGCCCGGCTCCGATGATAATGACATCTGTCTCGACCATAACTTAGAATCCGGTTAGCAATATCGCGTCGTTTTCGGAACGGCCGCGGCCGAGGGCGAGAGTTTTGCCATCGCGTGACCAGGCGAATGAAAAGATGCGGGCTTTTGGAATTTCGAGTACGAGTTTTTTGTCGCTCTTTCCGTCAAAGCTTTGCCTCCACATCCTCGCGGCGTCAGGTTGGTTATCGACGTAATCAAAACTGCGACCGCCATCGGACCAGACGATGCCGGGGTTTTGCGAACGGATCGTGACTGTGCGCGGCTCTTCTTTTCCAGACAGATCAAAAAAGATAATATCGGCGGTGTCCGTTTCGGTGTCTTCTTTTTGGCTCTTGAACGCGAGATAACGGCCGTCCGGTGATATAGTCAAAAAGCTGCCGGGGGCGAGTATTCCTTGTTGAGTAAGCATTTCCTTGCTGCCGTCAGCCAACGACTGACGCCACAAAACATTCGATTTTGGATTTCGCTGAATGAAGTAAAGCGTTGTGCCGTCAGTAGTTACAACCGGTAAAAAATCAGGATTGCTGTCGTCAAAGGTGATCTGCGCCGGGTTGCCGCCGTCTATATCGATACGCCAGATATGGCGTTTGCCGCTGCGGGTCGATTCAAAAAAAACAAATCGTCCATCAGCCGTAACAAATGGATTCTCATTGTTGGTTCCACTGTTGTCGGTCAATTGTTTTCGCAAGCCATCGCCGGGGCGGAGTGACCAGAGGTCGATATTGCCGGTTATGCGAGTGGTATAGACTATGTTCCCGTCCGGGGTCCATTCTAGGCCCGAACCGCCATCACGGTTTAGGTTGCCGAACGTGATCTGCTTTTGCTCGGCCGTATCTTCGGCATTTATCGTCCAAATATGCGAGAACGTGGTAAATTGCCTAGCTACAAGATTTTTACCATCTGCAGAAACCGAGACTGATCGGTAATTGTTCAGATCATTGGTTATCTTACTCAATTTACCGTCGGGCAAACTTAGCCGCCAAAGCTGAAAAAAACGGTTGGTTTCACGGCCAGTGACAAGTAAACCTGCGCTTTCCGGTAGCCAGACGACCTGTTCGATCTGGACGAGCTGCTCAGTCTTCATTGTAGTCGCATCGCCGGTTACGGAATCGACCAGCAATAGCCGCGAGACATTTTTGGTGTTTGGGGTTTGCTCGATAATGGCGATCTTATGGCCGTCAGGAGACCATGCCGGAAACCCGCTGCGAAAGATAGTAAATGGCAAATTGCGGCTAAAGAGTTTCCTCTCCGTGCCGGAACTGAGGTCTTTCACCATTACAGCCCACTCGCCTTGCGTCGGAAAAAATCTGACGAATGCGATATTGTGTCCATCCGGAGAAAATCCGATCGTGCTCCAGACCCGCTCTGCTATTAATTTCGCCGCGCCGCCAAAACGTGACGTCTGAAACACATCGCCACCGGCATCAAAGCTATCCTCATTACGGAAAAAGATTGATCCGCTATCATTTGAAAACTGCAGATTGCCAAATTTTTCGTATCCGGGTATCTCGAGCTTTACGCTCGTACCTGAGGCGACATCCTGTAAAACGGCCCTGTTTTCTTGGACGTAAGCGATTGACCGTCCATCAGGTGAAATGATCGGAAACGCGATCTCACCCGTAAATGTGAGTTTTTGAAACATCACATTCTCGACAGGCGGTGATGAGCGAGCCGATAAATAGCGCGAGCCAAAATAAGCCGAGACACCCAGCACGGCGAGCAATCCGACCACAAAAATGGCCGGACGGTACCGACGATTTGCGGATGATCCGGCGGGAGGATGATTCGCATCTGACGTTTCAGCAGTCGAAACACGGCGGTCAAAGTCGCTCATAACGGTCACGGCAATGCGGTAACCGCGTTTGGGCAGCGTCTCGATGATCGGACTGCCATCGCTATTGTTCCCGAGTGCCTGCCGCAGTGAATATATGCTCTGCGTCAGATTGCTCTCCTCGACAAACGAGTCGGCCCAGACCGTTTCCATCAGCTCATTTTTTGATACGACCTCGCCTCGCTTGGTCACGAGCAGACACAACACATCGATCACCTTGGCCGCGAGAGGCACAATTTCGTCATTTCGCCTAAGGATCTTTTCCTCAGTGTTTAGGCGAAACTCGCCGAACTGAAACCAATTTTTACCGGGCTCACTCATTAATATCTGTTAATTGAGAAAAAATTGATGTTTTCTTTAGGACTAACAACACTCAGTTTATTCACAATGCTCGTGTCTGAAGAGAGTCTATTTTACGACAACTTTCAGACCAGACAAAGCAATTTAATGAGGCTGTTAACAGTAAAAATATACATCAGTGCCGTAATGATGGCGGCTTTGTTTTCGTGCGGAACGGCTCCGGCAACTGTCGCGGTTCACGAGGTGTGCCGCCAAACTGACAACAAACGCGTGTTTGTCGAGGGGTATCTGAGGCCCCGCCAGTCGTCTGACCAAGAATTAACAGACCCAGCCGCCGCGAACCGTTTCAATATGCTGCTTGTCGAAAAGAGCAGCGGAACGGGGGCATTTATTGCAGTCGTGATCGAGGGCACGGGCTCGCACGAGCCAAACCGGATTGACAAGTTGCCGATCAGCTATACGTACAACGACGTGCGGATCAACACAAGTTCGGGCCGGCAGGTGACAGCCGATGATAGGCTGCTGATCACCGGCAGCGTTTTGAAAGAGTCGAAACCCTGCGTACTGCAGGTTGAGAAAATCGATACGCCATAGGTTCATAAAAGGAGAACAAAATGAAAAGACTAGTCCTATTGATCACGATAATTACAGCCTCTGTTGGTATTGCCGATGCTCAAGGCACGTGCAATGCATTGGATGCGAATATGGGCTTTGCCAATAATGCACTGAAAAGCTCGCTCGCAGATACGTTCCACGTTATTAGTGACGATATGCAAAAGCTGCTCTTTACTCCGGATGTGTGGAAAGCCGAGCTCGCAAAGGTGATGAACTGTTCGCCTTCGAGCTTTCCGTCAAACTGGATGGATCGGATCCGAGACAATTACGATCAGCTAAAAGCCATTGCGGATAACGACGGCAAAACTAAAGTCTGGAAGGAGCGTCCATTCCAACGCCCGACCGAGCAAGCCATTGTAAAGACAAAATACCTTGCAAAATACCCGGGAGCCAAAATCCTCAAGATCGGCTCGAATTACAAGGACTGGAATGTATTCAAAAACTCACTCGGCATACCGACGAACCGTTATGTGCGAGGTGAAATACTGTTGCAGATCCCAGGCCGGCCGTATTGTCAGGCTCAGGAATGGGTCATAAAGCAAGCATACAAAGGCGGAGGTTATTCGGCGTCCGTTGCTGAGAATGTCGGCGGAGCGGGTTATTTCGTGATGTGCCCTTAATCAGGAACCGGCAGTAGGCTCTTATAGATCAATAAATACAAGGAGTAAATAGTAAAAATGAGTTCAAGAGTTTTTTCAAACATTGTTATTTGGGCGGTGATGGTTTTAGGTATCGGTGTGACAGGGGCGGCCGCTCAACCGAGTGCCACGCAGGTAAAAAAGGACGTGTCCGGAGCTAAGACGATCTCGGTTACGGTGCTGGGGAAAGGGACGCGGGTTTGGAGCAAAGGCTACTCGAAATGGGTTTGGGACGTGCCGTATTCGGCAAAGGTCAAATCTGAGGAGCCCGGCGTAAACATCCTCGTCGAGGCGACAGCTTCGTATGACATCGTTGGCGGGCGTTATGTGTATTGGAGATCATTTGTCGGATCGAATATTTATGAGGGCATACCCAATCCGACCGAGGCCGAGGTTGCTGCTCTGCTGAAACAATTTGGGCCGCAAAAGGTCATGATGGGCGAATTCTATTCGGCGGTAAATATCGAGGGTATAAAGCTTGCGGATAAGCCGCGTTTCGAATGGCACAACCTCAATTCTGTCTCGTTCACGGTCTATGCCACATTTACACAACAGGTCGATTACAAAACCACACGCCGAATTGCCAAACCATATCGGGCAAGGCTCTATCGCGATGGCAAATCGATGCCGTGGAAAAGCATTGGACAATCGGACGAACCAAACGATGACGAGGTTATTATCGTCCTTTAGGACAACAGTACCCACGAGGTTTTTACAATGAAAAATGCAACGTACATTTCCGGAATACTTTCTTTGATGCTGACGCTTTCAATGATAAGCGTGGCCCAAGAAAAGTGCTTCTTTAACAACGGGCTGAAAGACGGACACGAGATCAAATATACGGTCTCAGGAAAAACGGTCAGCGGCGAGTTTCGCGTTGCTCGGGATTTTGATTCGGATAATGCTGAGATCTATCCATTTAAGGGAACGGTCACGGGTTCTACAGTATCAGTAAAATTTGCCGGCGAGGCTCCTGATTCGCTGCCTGTTTCACCGGCGACAAAACGATGGACGGTTCTCGGGGGCATGTTGCGAGTAACGCTCTATGGCAAAAACTACAACACCAATAAATGGAGCAATTACACGGTTAACTATAGTGCGTGCATCTTGCCATACGATGCCGCCAAATCGATGGCCAAGCGGATCTCATTTGCAAAAGGTTCGACCTCGTGGTCGTCGGATCTTACCTTTAAGACAAAGGATGAGAAGCAGAGTTTTTGGCTGAATCTGCGAGCAGGTCAGAGAATCTCGGTGTTTGCACCAGGTTGCGGCATCTCATTCTTTTATCCGGACAAAACCCCTTACGAAGAGGGGACGGAGATCGACACCTGGGGCGTGGAAAAACTACCGCAGACGGGCGATTACCTATTCACGATCTCACCCGCAGGCGAGCCCGGGACATGCAGCACTAAGTTTGAGGCAAAATAATGGCATCGAGACTTCAAAACAAACGACGGTTAAAGGGCGTGATATTCAACTTCCTGATCAGCGGGGCTTCCTATGTACTGATGTTATTGGGATTGGTCTTAGGGTTTGTTCCATCGAGTAAGGTTACTCGTTACGGCAACATCAATGCATCACAAAAGCCTGTTAACTATTGGGTGACGATCGTCGGTTTGTTCCTGATCGGGACAGTTTTTCTTGCGTTGGCCTTATGGGCCCTAAAGCGTTATCGCAGCAATGTTGGAAGTTATCAATAGCAATAAGTTAAGGAGAATAGAATGAAGAAGATCTATATATTTGCAATGCTTACCGTCTTTGTCGCCGCGTGCGGAGGAGCGGGCGGCGGTGGTTGGTCGGTCAAGTACAAAGGGAAAGATGTAAAGTTTGAAAAAACTGCGGGCTACGCTAATTTCAGGCCGGATCTGCAGCAGGGCCAGATAGTTATCGCAAACTTTGAGCCGGAGATCCAGAGCGAATCGGTGATGGGAATTGCCGATCGCGAAAAGGCTGGCGAGACCTTCGTCGGTATCTACTTTAAGACTAACAATCAGGCCGATTACAAAAATTCGGTCAAGCCCGGAGATGTTTCTGAGAATATGACTTCGGTCTGGATCTCGAATGGTGATGACAAACAACGTGTCAGCTTTGCCGAAAACGGTAAGACTGCAGGAAAGCTGGTTATCACCGAGGTGACTGATACGACGATCAAGGGCAACATCAGCGTGACCAAGGGCGATTCGTCCGTTAGCGGCCCGTTTGAAGCAAAGATACTTAAGAAAACACCATAAAAAGGAAGGAAAACAACATGAGATCAATAATTATTACCGGAATTCTTGCTACCGCTACGCTCTTTTCAGCTTGTGGCGGAGCGGCAAATACCGGCAATTCGTCTGCAAACAATACGGCTGGAGCAAAAGCCCCGGCTTCACCCGAAGCAAAACCAGCGGTAACTCTCAAACCCGGCGAAGTGCCGTTTGACGGAATGTCGAACCTTGCCACAACAGCCAAGGCCGGCGAGATTGTCCTGACCGTCGACGAGAAAAAGATCGGTGAGATCGCCGCTAATCCGAAAGATCCGACAGCGATCTTTCAGAATCGCGTGATGGTCACGCCGGGCGAATTTGAATCTGAGGTCGAGGACAGCTTCAAGACCAAGTACAAAGTGCCGAACGCATATATCATCGCGGTACCTAAGGGACAGAAAGCAAAGGTCGGCGATGTTGTGTTGACATGGTGGCAATCCGGCGGCGGTATGATGCGCGGCTATGTGACCGATGCAGGAAACGGCACTGAGCCGACCGTTCGCTATCTAGGCATGTCGCCGCGTGAGGATAAGAGCGACAAGCTAAAGCCGGATTCGTTTATCGTTGTTAATAGCGAATGGGCGCCGGGAGCACCAGTTCTTTCGAAAGACGCGAATGGGACCGAATTTGCATATGTACTTCGGGTGAATGGCGACAAAGTACTGATCTCAGGATTCGCTCGAAAGCTACGGGTACGAGCTAAGGCAGACCTGACACCGATTTCATACAAGCCGGCATTCAAGGTCGGTGATGAAGTAAAAGCATCCTTTATGTCTTCGTTCGATCCGGCTACAGTTGTCGCGATCGATGCCAAAACCGGAAAAGTAACGGTAAAACGAAAGACGGGCGACGAACAAAAAGACCTAGATTTTGGCGAGGTAACGAAATAGGAGCAACATGAAAAAACTAATAATAATTACAATGTGCGCACTTCTTGCCGCCGCGTGTGGCGGTGGAGCAGGCGGATCGAGCCTCAGCGTAAAGGTAGGCGGTAAGGATGTGCCGTTTAGCGTCAAAACTAACGGCTCGGATAAGAGTGTATTCACCTACACTCCCGGACCCGGCCAGCCGCCTCAAACGGCGACATCTTTTGCCGCGACATTTGCCAATTATGATATGGACGCCACCAATGGAGCCACGATGAAAAAGAAAATGACGTCTGCCGATCAGGCACGAGTTGCATTTTCCATCTACGGCGAATCAGGTACGGGACTTAAAGATGAGATAAAGCCGGGCACCTACAAGGTTGATAAAGAGGCGAGGTTTATGTCGGTCAGCACGGTTACGGTAATGACGTTTGCCGATGGTAACGACAAGGAAACGTACTTCGACCTCAGATCGGGTAATGCGACTGGCGAGATAAAGATCACGTCTGTGACGCCTGAGGCCGTAAGCGGTTCGATCGATGTTACCGCTGGCGAAAATTCCGTTAAGGGTAATTTTACTGCCAAGATCGCCAAAAAATAGTGTCATCGGTATCCGCATGATTCTCCGGTTACCGGTAAACAAGAAAAGCCCGCCGAGCGATCGACGGGCTTTTGTTTTTTTTGCGGATTTATTATCTAAAAATTT
>JBEBGA010000175.1:0-6530 GCA_040081695.1 Pyrinomonadaceae bacterium | reverse complement strand
TCATTGCGTCGTATCATCACTTTTGTAGCCGTTGGATCGACATTTACATCTGCTCTGACGACAAAAAGCGGCACCGCCTCACGCTGAATCGTGCGTTCACCTTTACGCTCCGCCATGCCGGTGACGTTTATCTTGTGGCTGCTAAATTCGCGTACCTTAACCTCAACTTGAGGGTTAGAGTAAAGCGTAACCGCAGACTGGATCATTGAGACAATTTCGGTCGTCGTTTTACCCTTAACGAGAACATTCTCACCCGCCAATGGAAAATCGATCGTGCCGTCATCGCGAACGGTGTAATAGCCCGACGCGTTCGGGGCGTTTTTCAGATTTACGAATATTACATCGCCAATGCCAATATTGTAGGATTCGGTAGGCTTTCCGGGAGTTCTATCAATATTTTTCGCTGGCGTTGATGTCGGAGGAACAACGGGTTGCGGGGACTTACGAATTACCTCCATATCGCGGCTGACCTTTGCCGTTAAAGCGTCAGAACTTTTGGCGTCAACAGGGTCGGAAATGGCCACATTCTCCCCCATCGTCGCGGTCGGGCTTGGCGAATATGGATTGTTATTCCCTTTCTTATCCAATTTTTGGGCAGAAATGCTGGCGGTTGCTCCCAATATAACTAGCATGAGCGGTAAAAGCGTATTCTTTGATCGAAAAAGTTGGATCATGGCAGGTTTATCTTCCTTTTTGGGCCGGAACGGCCGATTAGGTGCAACATTCACGTACCAATGTCACGGTTTAATAAACAGATAAAACCGGTGGGATTCTACTTTTTGATGGAATTATTTAGAGATTTATTACGGACAAGATCCCCGGTGGAAATAGCTCGTTCCAGTTTGAAAGATAATATGAACGCAGGCGGTCTTCGATCTCGCCAGCGGTAACGCACGGGCTAATGGAATCAACAAGTTGTGCGGCTTCACTAAAAGTAATACCTGAGATCAATCGACGTATTTGTTGGATGGAATTTACGGTCATACTCAGCTCGCGGGCACCCAGACCGAGCAAAAGCGGAGTATAAAAAGGCGACCCGGCGATCTCGCCGCAGATATTGAGCGGGATATCGGCAATTTTTGCAGCATCGACGACCTCGCGGATCGAACGAATTACGGCCGGATGGAGTGTTTGATACCAATCGGCCACGGCCTCGTTGTCACGGTCAACGGCTAGAAGATATTGGACCAAGTCGTTTGTGCCAAGGCAGAGAAAATCGACATTTTGAGCTATTTCATTGGCCGTCATCACCGCCGACGGCACCTCGATCATTGCCCCAAGCAATGGTTTACCGAGCGAAACACCGGCAGCCGTTAGTTTTACGCGTTCTTCATCGATAATTGCGCGAAGTTTAAATATCTCATCAACACCCGATATCATCGGCAGTACTATGTCGATCGTGTTGCCGTATGAAGCCCGCAGGATCGCCCGTATCTGGGTTCTAAAATAGCTTTCGTCCGTCAGGCTTAACCGTATCGACCGAAGGCCGAGCGACGGATTTCGCTCAATTACCCTGTCGTCGCCGCCGAGTTGGCCGACGCCGACGTCAAACGTACGGATTCTGACGCCCGCCTCGCCGGTCGCTGAAGCGATCTGTGTATATGCGACAAATTGCTCGTCCTCGCTGGGAAAACTGCCTGTTCGGTCAAAGATCGCTTCGGACCGGTAAAGCCCGACGCCCATCGCACCGTATTCTTTGGCTTGCTGGTAAATATTGGGATCATCGGTATTAACCCGGACCACGATCTCGACGCCGTCCTTTGTGACGGTTTTGTCATCTTGACCGGTAAATACGTCCCGCTGAGCAACAGCAACGTTAGTGATTGCTGAAAATTGGGCTAAGGTTGTCTCGGACGGACGGACAATTACCTCGCCATTAATGCCGTCAACGATAACAGCATCGCCATCGGCAATAAGGCGTTCGATATTCCTCACACCCGTGACGACGGGCAGCTTTAGTTCGCGGGCAAGGATCGACGAATGCGATGTCCAGCCGCCGTGCTCAGATATGATCGCTTTCGGGGCAGTTTTTGCGAGTTCCATCAGCCGCGAAGGCATCAGTTCCGTTACGATAAGCACGGAATCAGAACCTCCGGAATGAGAACTGTCGGAGCCGGCCAAGGCATTTAACAGCCTACCTGCGACGTCCACGACGTCAAGATATTTATCACTGATATGATCGTCTGCGGCGGCACGTTGACGGGTCGAATAGTCTTGCGACACAGTGCGGATCGCCCATTCGGCGTTTACTAATTTCGAGCGTATTTGAGTTTCAACATCAGGAATCAGCGATGAGCTTTCGAGGATCAGGCTGTGGACGCCAAATATGTCTGCCGCCGAATCGGGTGACGGTGCCGATGAAAGCTCGATTATCTCATCAAGAGAGTGTCGTACGGATCGCCGGAGCCGTTCGATCTCGCCGTCGACCTCGTCTGGGCTAATGTCGTGCTTTGTTGGTACGGGCCCGTTGCCGTTGAGGAATACAGCTCGGCCGATGCCGATGCCGCGGGAGACTGCCGTTGCGGGGATCCTCAGTTCGGATCCGCCGTCGGCCGGATCTCTGGATAATGCTTTTTCTTGCAAAACGCTTTTAGTACCTGCTAACTTCCAAAGCTAAAACCGCCGCCGCTACCGCCTTGTGACGGGAAGAAAGGCTTGAGCATACCGGCAAACGCCGCCAGATTTCGCGTTTGGATAAGGATCTCGCCGGGGCCGGTGAACTCAGCGACCATTCCCTCGCCGCTTAAGAAACTGCGGAGATATCCCGCTTTTGCGGCCTTGCGGATGTTGTATTGCATATGGCCTTCCCACGCGACGAGATGGCCGGTGTCGACGACGTATTGTTCGCCAGGACGCAGAACGCGGCGGTGGATCGCACCGAATGACGAGACGAGTAGCAGTCCCGCACCTGAGATCTGCAATAGAAAGAGGCCTTCGCCGCCAAAGAATGATTTTGCACCGCCAAACTTTGTATCCACGACCAGCGAAGTGTCGCCCGCCAGATACGAGCTCGACTGGACCATAAAGGTCTGGTTTTGCATCTCGATACCGGCAACGTCGCCGGGTGCTCCGGGCGCAAATGTGACCTCGCCGGGACCGCCTTTTGCGGTAAATGTCGATACAAACGCAGATTCGCCGCCGACGGCTCGCTTTAACGCACCAAAAACCCCGCCTTTCATCTCAGAATAAAGCTCGACATTGCCTGACATCGACACCATCGCACCGGCTTCGGCAGCGATCGTCTGCTCGGGCTGAAGATTGACCATCGCGAGGGCAAAAGCACCTTGATGCTTTATCTCCCACGTGTATCCGCGTCCCTGTCCGCGACCATCGGCGTCAAAGTGGAATGCCCCGCCCGAAGTTGGAGCAGAAGCCGGAGGCGTTGTAGTTGTAACCGGAGGCGGCAACGGCGTGGTCTGAAGCGGGGCAGCATCGGCAAGCGTAAAACCGCACGAGCCGCAAAATTTAGCTCCATCCATCAGAGCGACGGTACATTTCGGACAATTCATACGACAACTCCACTCGATTTAGTAATTATGATCTCCGACGCATCCGCGGCCGTGTCGGCAAAATCCAAAAAGCCCGTATCCGCATCGCTGACGACTAGGTGCTGCTTCCACGCGTCGACGACGGGTTTCCAGCAATCGCCGACGAGCACAAGCGGACGTTTGCCGATGACGCCGGTAGTCAGTTTGTTCCAGACTAGCGAGATCTCAGTAACCGTACCCATGCCGCCCTTAAAGGCGACAAAACCGACGGATCGAGTAATAAGATTTTGGAGACGGTCATAGAAATGATCGGTCGCGACTTTGTCGGTCAAAAAGCGGTTTGGTTCGTGTTTGAACTGATTCATCACGATCCCCAGCACACGCCCGCCGGCCTCGCGGGCACCGCGCGAAGCGGCCTCCATGATGCCGAGATAGCCGCCGGTGCAGATGGTAAATCCGGCCTCGGCGAGCCGCCTGCCCATCTCCTTGGCAGACTGGTATTCGGGCGAATCCTCTTTACATTTCGCCCCGCCAAATATCGTTACAATTTTTTCGGAATTATCGCTCACGTATGACTCCAATTATATCCTGACGCCCGTTTTTCACAAAAGCGGCCCTAATGTGTCGCGGCCTCGTCAGGGGTTAGATTCCCGGCTTCGTGGATCGCGCGGGTCGTATCGGTGAAGAGCAATATGATCGTACCGACGACAAAAAACACGATGAGGCCGAGTATCGCGTGCCTAAACGATCCCGTCGCTCCGACGATGATGGTAAACATCAACTGCCCCATCCACGACGTTCCCTTCTCAGAGATCTCGTACAGCCCGAAGAACGAGGCTTCTCTCCCTCGCGGTATCATCTGCGAATACAGCGACCGCGACAGGGCCTGTGCCGCGCCGAGAACCATACCGATCGCACCGCCCATGATGTAGGCCTGTGTCTTTGTCTCAAAAAATCCGTACGCGTAGATCACGATGCCGCACCAGACGACGAGAGCGAGCATGATCGTGCGTTTTGCGCCCAAACGGCTTGCGATACGTTCGAAGATGAGAGCCCCGGCGAACGCGCTGATCTGTGCGACGCCAAAGATCATTATCAAAAACGACGGGTCGTCCTCGAGGCCCTTTGACGTAAAGAGTTCGTACGAGATGAACACCGACGATTGCAGTATCACGGTCTGGATGCCGTCGTTATAAAAAAGATACGCGACGAGGAAAAGCATCGTGTACCGCAGCCGACGGAGTTCCTTGAGCGTTGCCCATACCTCGGAGAATCCGACGGTCGCGAGGTTTCTGTTATGCGGAACTTCCCTGTCTGGGTCGCGTGTCCTGACAAGGAAAAAGGTCACGACGGCAAAGGCTCCCCACCACAGCGAAGCAAACAAAAACGAGATGCGCACGGCCGTCCCTGTCGTGATGCCAAACCACTCGCCCGCGTATTTCAAAAAGATCAGATTGAGCACGAGCACGAGAAACCCGCTCAGATAACCGGCGCCGTAGCCGTAGCTTGAGACCTTATCGCGGAGGTCCTCGGTAGTTATGTCGATGAGAAACGCATTGTAGAAAACGTTCGCGGCCGCAAAGCTCATATTCGCGACGATAAAGAGCACGCTGCACGCAACATAACTTTCAGTGACGAAAAAAAGCAGCGCACCCGCGATCACACCGAGATAGCAAAACACCGCCATCATCGATTTCTTTAGGTTGGTGTAATCCGCTATCGCCCCGAGCACGGGTAGCATCGCGACCATCGCGAGGACCGAGATCGCCGTGCAAAACGCAGGCAGCCCCTTTGGCGTTACGTTAAAAAAGAACAGATCCAGAATGACGCCGTCCGCTCCGACAGCTTTCTCAGCCAACGCAAGCAAGTATGGCCCAACAAGCACCCCAACGACGACCGTAAAAAAGGCGCTGTTCGCCCAGTCATACGTCATCCACCCAACTATCTCGCGGCGATCGTTCTGGTTATCCGTAATAGTTGCCATGTATTGTGTGAAGTTTAAGTTGCGAATCCGATGATTTTCACAATAAGCGACAACCGAGCGAATCGCAAGCGGACGGCGTCTTATGCGTGAGTAACCGTCGAAGACGGTGATAGAATAAAGCCCCGGGTGCAAACCCGGGGAGAGGGTGCACAACCCGGGGAGAGGGTGCACAACCGGGTAATCAAACCACAAATCAATACAGCTCGCGTCAGCGAGCGGCAGAGGACAAAACCGCATGGCAAAATCCTATACAAATCTCATTTACCACATCGTCTTCTCAACTAAGGATCGTCGTCCGCTAATAACCCCCGAACTAAGATTACGTCTATACGAATATATCGGCGGAACGATCCGCGGTTTGGGCGGCATCGCTCTCGCGATCAATGGCGTTGAAGACCACGTTCACGTTCTTGCAAAGCTCCGGCCGGATAAATCGCTTTCTGCAGTTCTTCGGGACCTAAAGGCAAATTCATCCGGCTGGATGCACGATGTGTTTCCTGACAGGAAGGATTTTTCGTGGCAGAACGGTTACGGGGCATTTACGGTCAGCGCATCGCAGATCGACAGGGTTCGGACATACATCGCTAATCAGGAGATCCATCATGCGAAGCATACGTTTCGGGATGAATTCATCGGTTTGTTGCGGGCAAATGAGATAGATTTTGATGAGAAATATCTGTGGGTTTAACGCTCTGTCGCTATCTACGATAGCTTGAACGTCTATTCGCTGTTTACCCCGTGCTTACGCACGGGGCTTTATGCTTACGCCATCTTCGATGGCTGCCAACTAGGCTTGACACATCTGCTAAAATTGAAGTCAAAGAGGTGACATTATGACCGCAAAAGCCGCCGACGCTGCCCAAGCCGAAGGCAAGCAGGACACCGTCGGAGCCACCGCCGGCATCGCCGATAAGATCGACGAAGGCATGAACGCCGAGAAATACCTCGACGCCATAATGAGCAACGTCTATCGCGACAATCCCGTAAAACGTGCCCAATGGAAAACCGCCAGACACGTAAAACGCGCCCCCCAACCGCCACCACCGACACCGTAAGTT
>JBEBGA010000174.1:0-6538 GCA_040081695.1 Pyrinomonadaceae bacterium | reverse complement strand
TTTCAGCATCGACCGCCTGCCGGTGCCCGTAAACCAGATTGTCGAGCACAACGACCGGGATACCTCGCCCGTGCATCATCTCGACCGTCACGCTGCCGATGTAACCCGCCCCGCCTGTAACTAAAACCGTCATATTAGCAATTTATCAGGAAAAGGTTTTTTGTTCACATCGAATATCGGCCAAACATATTAAAATGTTCATTAAAGAATCTTGGAATGAATTTATTAATGCTTGAGATCGATAGAAAAATATGCCGCGATCTGGAACAGTCAGGGTTGCGCGAGTGGCTTGAAACGAACGGCATCGGAGGTTACGCATCAGGCACCGTCGCTGGAGTTCATACGCGTCGTTACCACGGACTACTCGTCGCTGCAACGCAACCTCCGCTTGGGCGAATGCTGCTGCTCTCAAAATTCGAAGAAACGCTGATCTTGGGCGGTGCGCGTTTTGAACTCTCGACCAACCAATATCCCGGCGAGATCCATCCCGAGGGCTACAAATATCTGACTGGCTTTCGGCTCGAACCTTTTCCGATCTGGACGTATGAGGTAAATGGCGTCGTTTTGGAAAAGTCCGTTTTTATGCCGCACGGAGAGAATACCGTGGTGTGCCAGTGGAAATTAAAAAAATCCGCGATCCGCGATCCGCAATCCGCTATCGAGATGCGGCCGTTGCTCGCTTTTCGTGACCACCATCACTTGCGACATGAGGATGCAGCATTTAACGGAGATTACGCTGTCGAGGACGGTTTGATATCAATTAATCCGTATGCTGAAATGCCACATCTGTATTTTGCACACAACGCCGTTGGCATTGAACATCGGGGACATTGGTACCACGATCTGGAATACGCCATCGAGCAGGAACGCGGATTTGATTTTACCGAAGACGTTTTCCAGCCGTTTAGCCTGACATTTGACCTTGCATCCGATGCGGTCGTTATAGCTTCGACCGATGTACGCAATGCCGCCGCTGCAGCCGAGCTTGAGCAAGCTGAGATCAAACGGCGGGCAGACCTGATCGTCTATGCCGAGACCGACGATAGATCGCTATGGCCGCTCATACTCGCAGCGGATCAGTTCATCGTGGATCGCGGCAGCGGAAAGACGGTGATCGCAGGATATCCATGGTTTTCCGATTGGGGACGCGATACGATGATCGCTCTGCCGGGGCTGACGCTTGCAGCAAAGCGGCCCGAGATCGCTCGCAGCATCATTCTCGAGTTTGCCAAACACATCTCGAAAGGCATGATCCCTAACCGTTTCCCAGACGAAGGCGAGACACCCGATTACAACACGGTCGATGCGACGCTTTGGTTTTTTGAGGCGATCAGAGCTTATGGAGACGCGACCGGCGATTACCAGATGATCCGCACTGAGCTATATGAAAAGCTCGTCGGCATCATCGACCATCACGTCGCGGGCACACGATACAACATCCACGTTGACAGCGACGGCCTGCTCTACGCGGGCGAACCGGGCACACAGCTAACCTGGATGGACGCGAAAGTGGGCGACTGGGTCGTCACGCCGCGCATCGGAAAGCCCGTCGAGATACAGGCTCTCTGGCACAACGCTCTGTGCATTATGGAGTCTTTTGCGGAGCGGTTTGGCGATGCGGACAGACAAGCCCGATATTCGGAAATGGAGGCAATATGCAGTGACAGTTTTAACGGAAAATTTTGGAATGACACCGAAAGCTGTCTCTACGATGTGATCGACGGTGAGGAAAAAGTCGGTTCCGTTCGCCCCAACCAGATCTTCGCCGTCAGCTTGACGAATTCGATGCTCGACGCACAACGGGCCCGTGCCGTCGTCAAAAAGGTTGAGGCCGAGCTGCTCACGCCGGTCGGCCTGCGTTCGCTGTCACCAAAAGATCCAAACTATGTCCCGATCTACACGGGTTCACCTATGAATCGCGATTCCGCCTATCACCAAGGCACTGTCTGGGGCTGGCTGATCGGGCATTTTGTCGATGCTTATCGCAAGGTCCATTCAAAAGACGCTCGGGCGGAAAAGCGGATAGATGAGATACTCGCGGGACTTCGCCAACACCTCGGTGGGGCCGCCGTCGGACAGGTCAGCGAGATATTTGACGGCGATCCGCCGCACACGCCAAGAGGCTGTCCGGCACAGGCATGGAGCGTTGCTGAGTTATTAAGGGTGCTAACTCAGGCCCAATAATTACGGTCGAGCGAGCGGTAGTTGATCGCTTCGCTGATGTGATTTGGCTGGATGTTGTCGCTACCGTCGAGGTCGGCGATGGTTCGCGAAACTTTTAGGATACGGTCGTGTGCCCGGGCCGATAAGCCCTGCCGTAGCATCGCTTTTTCGAGCAGCTGCTCACTCTGATCGTCAAGAGCACAAAAATCGCGTATCTGCCTTGCAGACATTGCCGAATTGGAAAATCCTTCGCCCGCAAATCTCGCCACCTGCCGCTCGCGGGCGGTCATCACCCGTTCACGGATCGTTTCCGAACTGTCACCGTCCGCAACTCCGCGTCCGCGCAGTTCGTTAAATTTCACCGCCGGCACATCGATATGTATGTCGATGCGGTCCATCAGCGGGCCCGAGATCTTGCCGACATAACGCTGGATCTGGATGGCGGAGCATTTGCATTCACGCGAAGATCCAAAATAGCCGCACGGACACGGATTCATCGAAGCAACCAGAGTGAAATTTGCCGGAAATGTCAGCGACGTCGCAGCCCGTGATATCGTCACAGTCTTGTCTTCCATCGGTTGGCGAAGAACCTCCAGCACGCTGCGGTCAAATTCGGGTAATTCGTCGAGAAACAAAACACCGTTGTGAGCTAAGCTTACTTCGCCCGGTTTTGGTATCGAACCGCCTCCGATCAGCCCGGCTTGCGAGACCGTATGATGGGGCGATTGATAGGGCCGCTCGACGATCAAACCGGATTTCCCTGTCAGCCCGGCAACCGAATGTATCCTAGTGATCTCGATCGCCTCTTCAAACTCAAGCGGCGGCAGGATCGTCGGCAGACGTTTTGCAAGCATCGTCTTACCAGAACCCGGCGGGCCGATGAACAGGATATTGTGGCCGCCCGCACTTGCGACCTCAAGAGCACGTTTTGCAGTCTGCTGGCCGCGAACCTCATTAAAATCGACACGATACTTTGTGCTGTCAGAGTTTAATACCGACAGATCAAGCCGTAGCGAATCAACGCGGGTGTTGTCGCCGGATTGCAGGTCTTGAGCAAGCTCTGCCGCCTGACGCAGATCGCGGATAGGAAAGACTCTTACGCCCTCGACAACCGCCGCCTCAGTCGCGTTTTCCTCCGGCAACAGCAGATTTTTAATACCGGCGTCGCGGGCTTTTAATGCGATAGACAAAGCTCCGCGAACAGGCCGCACCCGCCCGTCGAGCGACAGTTCACCGACGCTCAACGTGTTCTCAAGGCTCTCAATCCCCAAATCACCCGCCGCCCCGAGTATCCCGAGAGCTATCGGCAGATCAAACGCCGCGCCTTCTTTGCGAATATCCGCCGGGGCAAGATTGACGGTGGTTTTGTGAAACGGAAAGAAATATTTGCTATTCGTGATCGCCGCCCGGACGCGTTCTTTTGACTCGCGAATGGCAGTATCCGGCAGGCCGACAATATTAAACGGCGGAGCTATCTCGGCCTCTTTTGAGACCGGCTGCAGATTGACCTCAATATCGACGATCAAAGCGTCGATGCCATAGACAGTCGCCGACTGCGATAGGAAGAGCATATTTTAATTCTACGAACGAGCCAGTTCACCAGAACCGAGCGGCCCACTCACCCTTTACATCATCATCGGGGCGGGCGGGCAGCGAGCCAACGAAATCGATGTTGGTCAAATTATCATTCACAAATATCTGCTGCGGAGTAAACGAGTAACGTCGGTTCGCGACCGAAACAGTATAGACCTCGCCGGACCTTACGTTTTGAAATGCATACCGGCCAAACGCGTCGGTCCTCACCGTCGTCGTTACGTTTAGAGCATCGGTCATAGACACGACCGCACCCTTAACGCCACGGCCCAAAATATTGGTAACGCGCCCGGAAACAGTCATTGATGCCGCGTCTTGGTTAATTACAAATGGCTGGCCCCCTACTATGATCTTAGTCGTGCGTGCGGGACCTGTATTAGCAGCCACCGTAAAACTGACCGCTCCATTCCCATTACCGATGTCGGACGAAGTGATGGAGGTCCACATGCCGTTTCTCGACGCGAACCATCTGCAGCCGGTTGCAGCAGTAACGGTCACGGAGCCCGATCCGCCGGCTGCTGAAACTGTGACACTATTTGAAGAGAGTGAATATGAACAGGATGCCAGTTCATAGAGGCCCACCCCGGCACGTATGGCCTGATCCCAGGCTCCTGTAAATTGCCACCAATTGGTCATACGATTCTGAGTAACAAACTCGGACGTTTGTCGCTCCGACTTCATATTCGTGAAAAGGTCAGCTCCTTGAGCTGAGGCTTCCGGTACTGGCTCGCGATCGACAAAACCATTGCCGTTGAACTGGCAAATCGAAGGTGCAAACACCAAAGAATTCATTTCTCCCGCCACAGGATTGGTCTGGTAGCCAATATTGTTCTCATATCCCGGCATACTCTGACTCCAGAACAAGTGATAATGAGACTCGTAACGCGGGGAAGGCAAATGGTTGTTCGGATAACTATATGGTGTATCTCTATACGTTGCGGCGCTAAAGGGAATAGTCTGACCGATACCATCCGGCCGCCAATCGGTTATGTCACTATTAAACGGTGTCAGGTTGCCATAGTCATAGTCATTCAATACATTGGGAGGATGATGAACGTCGCCGCAGCGGCCCCTTGCCCAACCGGAGGCCGTATGGCCGGCGAAATTTCTCCAAAAGAAATTTGAGTTGCCTGTTTGTCGCTGGCTGACGTTAGACAAGATACTCTCAACTTGATGCCCTTCGATGTGTAATGCACCGTCATCCAACCGGGTAAAGTTGCGCCCGTAAACGACATAGGCTTGGTCGTATACTGGAAGATCGGTGTTATCGCGATTGCTGTTTGAAATATCTCCCGTTACCGGACTAGACATGTTTGATTCCCAACCGCCCCTGAGATTCTCGGGTGGATGAATATTCGGGTTGTAACTAGGGAAACTCGGGTCGACGACGCTTGTGTAAATCCATACCTCTTTTGCGCCCTGACTGCTTATGAAATCCTGCAGCCCGAATCGCTCAAATATTTGGAAAAACTCCCCGTGGTAAACCATATCGCCTACACCGGTCGACAACCTTTTCCCCGGCGGCATGGGCTCATAGATCGAAATATCGGCGAGAACTTTATATCCAAGTGAAGCGGTCGGGGCCGAACTGCCATAGCCGCGAAAGCGCGATCTTTCTTCACTTAAGAATTTCATTATATCGCTGAAGTTCGTAATCTGCTGCTCGAGTGGTACCAGCGGTATCTGAGTATTAATGTTAAAAAAATCAGGTGCCCAAGCCGGATCAATAGTTGTGCCATTAGCCGTCGGCAAATACCGCAGTATAACTACCGGGACTTCGTAAAGACTTCCGGGCGCAGGTGTGGATAGAGAGGCAGATATCGGATTGTATCGCGGCGGCAGCGCAGGTGCATTGACATTTAAAGTCACACTTGCCGCAGTACCGTTTATGGTCGCAGTCGCGGTCGCTGTTCCAGGTCCCACCGCAACCAACCTGCCGGATGAGTCTGAGGAAATAACAGTCTGATCGGTACTGCTCCAAGAGACACTTGTCAACGGTACTGTTGTAGTCCCAAAATCAGTCACGGCCGTAATGGTTGGAGATAACTTCCATGCCTGAAAAAGATTCTGCGTTGGAACACCAATCGTGATACTGGACACGGTTAGAAAGCTAAAAAACCGGTTTCGGATCTCTTCATCCGTTCGCACACGGTTGCTTATCCGAAATTCATCCATCACTCCGTTGGCACCTGTGTTGCCCGACGTATAGTTCCCAACATAGAAAGAGCTCGCTGTGATAGCAGGCAAATTTCCGGTAAAAGTAAGTTGGCCGCTCGGTTGGCCATCACGATAAGCCCTTATTTGTTTGGTTGTATTGCTATACGTAAAAGCAACATGATGCCATGTGTTGGCTTGCCATGACGAGATGTTAGCCAAATTAATCTGCTTTTCACCCCCTGGCTGGGTGCCGAAAAAATTCAGCCTTAAAATTAGAGTATTGGCACTGTCCTTGCCGAGATAGATCCCGCCGGAACCTCCCCACGCGAAGAAGGTCTGACTTAGATTGTTATTACCGTTCCAGGTCGGCTTTACCCATAATTCCACCGTTCCCTCAAGTGCATTGATGTTGTTCGCGGCAGCGTAGGTCAAAGTGTTGGTATTTGGCAACAACACACCCTGCCCCTGAATTCCCGTTTGAAAACTGTGCCCGGCAGCAGAAGTGGGAACTTCGCCCTGTTCGCCATTAAGCGAATTTTCAAATTTGAGCAGCAGGGTAGTGTTTGCATCAACTTGAGCATTCAAGCCAATTGAAAAAATCAGTGTGGCGGCAAAACCAAGAAAC
>JBEBGA010000532.1:0-1614 GCA_040081695.1 Pyrinomonadaceae bacterium | reverse complement strand
CCGCAATAGTGCCGAGTTTCGACACCTTAAATGTCTCCTGGACGAGAGCCTTACCAAGGATCGTTTCTTTCTCGATCGCGTCGAGCATACCGATCATCGCGGCCGTGATCTCTTCTTCGACCTTGTAAATGATCGAGTGCAGGCGAATATCAACGTCTTCGTGTTTGGCGATATCGGACACGCGGGCCTCTGGCCGGACGTTAAATCCAATGATTACGACCGCCGTCGAAGCATCGTCCGCCTGTGTCGCCGAAGCCAACAGCACGTCTGATTCGGCAATAGCACCGACACCGGCACGAATAACGCGAACCTTGACCTTTTCGGTCGAAAGTTTTTCGAGCGTTCCTTTGAGCACCTCGACCGAACCTTGAACGTCGGCTTTGAGGATAACAAGCAATTCTTTGATCTCTGCCTGGCCGAGCGATTCGATACCACGCTTAGTGGTTTTGAGCATTGCTGCCTGACGAGCATGCATTTGTCGTGTCTGCGCAATATCCTGAGCTCGCTCAACATCGGCAACGACCTGGAAAGTATCACCGGCTTGCGGCACGCCTTGTAATCCAAGTATCTCGACCGGAGTTGCAGGCAGGGCTTCTTTGACCTCTTCGCCGCGATCCGAAAACATCGCCCGGACCTTACCCGAAAACTGTCCGACGATGAACGGATCACCGACTTTAAGCGTTCCCTGTTGGACAAGTGCAGTTGCGACCGCACCGCGGCCTTTATCAAGTTTGGCTTCGAGCACAACGCCGGACGCACGGCGCGTCGGGCTGGCTTTAAGAGCGAGGATATCTGCCTGAAGCAGAACTGTTTCTAACAAAGTATCCAGATTCTGACGGTTCTTAGCCGAAACCTCGACCATCTCCGTCTCACCGCCCCAATCGGTCGGCTGCAAGCCCAAGCTCGCGAGTCCTTGTTTGACCTTATCGGCATTGGCTCCGGGTTTGTCGATCTTGTTGATCGCAACGATCATCGGCACACCGGCGGCCTTTGAGTGTTCAACGGCCTCGATGGTCTGCGGCATGACGCCATCGTCGGCGGCAACGACAAGGATAACGATATCCGTCGCTTTGGCTCCGCGGGCACGCATCATTGTAAAAGCTTCGTGGCCAGGGGTATCGAGGAAAACGACCCTACGCGGTTCGTCCGGATTATCCGCATTCGGCACCATCACGCTGTAAGCACCGATGTGCTGCGTGATACCACCGGCTTCGCCTTCGGCGACATTTTCCGAGCGAATGGCGTCAAGCAAGCTAGTTTTACCGTGATCGACGTGGCCCATCACCGTGATAACAGGTGCACGCGTCAGTTCGACATCGTCAGCGTCGGCGGCGATCAGCTCTTCAAACTCCTCTTCGATGACCATTTCTTCGAACGGTACAAAGCTGAGGTCAAATCCGTAATCAAACGCCATCTCGGTCGCCATTTTTTCGCCGATCGGCTGATTGAGCGTCGCAAAAACCCCGCGTTTAATAAGCAGCTGTACGATGTCACGCGGAGTAATACCCAAAGCCTCGGCAAACTCACGAACGGTCGCACCCTCAACCAATCGAATAACCTTTAGTCCGTCATCATTGATCGCACCGACCTGTTCGAGAATACGTTCCTCAAGGG
>JBEBGA010000531.1:0-1616 GCA_040081695.1 Pyrinomonadaceae bacterium | reverse complement strand
AACGTCGCGCCGTGTATTTTTGGAGGTTTTACACTGGTTCGCTCCGTCGAGCCGCTCGATATTGTCCCGCTCGATTTTCCACCGCTATTTGCGACTGTTATACATCCACAGATCGAGATAAAGACGGCCGAGGCCCGCTCTATCCTGCCCAAAGATGTGCCGCTGAAAACCGCTGTTCGTCAATGGGGAAATCTCGGTTCGTTCGTCGCCGGGCTTGCAAAGGGCGATTACTCCCTGGTCTCGCGTTCGATGGAAGATCTTATTGTCGAACCGGTGAGAAAGTCGTTGATACCGAAATTTGACGACGTGAAGACTGCGGGGTTGGGAGCGGGAGCTCTTGGCGGCGGCATCTCGGGCTCAGGGCCGTCGATGTTTATGCTAAGTGAAACAAGTGCAATTGCCGCAGCGGTCGAAGCGGCTATGCGGAGCGTTTATGCGGAAACGCAGATCGGTTTCAACACGTACGTATCCGAGATAAGTGCGAACGGCGTACGATTTTTATAAGGCAACGCGGGACACGATATAGAAATCGCACAAAACTGCTAAACTGTATTTGCGATGCTAACCAGAGAATTAGAAGAAACGTTAAGCTTTGCGGTGGACCAGGCCGTCAGATTTGAGCATGAGTATGTGACGCTTGAACATCTGTTGTTTGCTTTGCTCGAAGACAGCTCGGCTCGGGACATCTTGTTTAATTGCGGCGCACGCCTTGATGAACTTGGTATTTCGCTTGAAGAATATTTTCGCGATGTGCTCGAGCGTGTTCCTCAATCGGCAAAGCATCCGCCGGAGCTTACCTCGACATTTCAGTCCACGATACAGTATGCCGTCCTGCAGGCCGAAGGCAGCGGGCAGAACGCGGTGAACGGCGGCAATATTCTGGCGGCGATCTATCAGGCTGAACAATCGTATGCGGTGTATCTGCTTTTGCAGCAAGGCGTTACGCGGCTCGACATTCTCAACTACATCTCGCACGGAATTTCGAAGATCGACGCAGGCGAGCCATTTTCGGAAGGGTTTGACGGCGACGAATTTGCCGGCTTCCTGGGCAACTAAGTCTGCGATCGCGCGGGCGTTGCGCCGGCGCACGGCGACGCCGGTGAGGATCAGCGCACCGGTGTCGACCTGTTCGCGGTTAATTTTGGCAATCTCATATTGTTGCAAGGAGCGAAAGTTTTTGCGCTGGATATGGGTGCTGTTTTGGCGGGCACACGTTACCGCGGCGATTTCGAGCAGCGTTTCAAAGCGATCATCAACGACCTGAAAAAAGAACCGAACGCGATACTTTTTATTGACGAGATACACACTATCGTCGGTGCTGGTTCGGTTTCCGGCGGCTCGATGGATGCTTCGAATATCCTCAAACCCGCCCTTGCCGGAGGGGAACTGCGGTGCATCGGCTCAACGACTTTCGCGGAATACAAGGCAGCATTCGACCGTGACCGCGCTCTTGCACGGCGCTTTCAGAAGATCGACATCGGCGAGCCGACGGTTGACGAAACGTACCATATTCTCAAGGGCCTGAAGAAGTTTTACGAACAGCACCACGGCGTTAAATACAGCGACGAATCGCTTCGAACTGCATCCGAGCTTGCCGGAAAATATATTAACGATCG
>JBEBGA010000530.1:0-1618 GCA_040081695.1 Pyrinomonadaceae bacterium | reverse complement strand
CACAAAAATAATGTCCGGTTCCCGGCCACGCCGCTGCTCTTCCAGTTTCATGGCGAACGGCGAGCGAATAATGACTCCAAGGTCATTTTTCTCCACATAGAACTTCATGATCGCTTCCAAAAAGCTACTTATATTCTGATGTTCAAAACTCGCTCCGGGCACTTCAATGACCTCTCCATCGACCCACTCACACAAATGCGTATCGCTCGAACGCTCAAGGTACTCCTCAAAGGTCACATATGAGCGCCCAGCAACCGCAGGGTTTAGATTCCCCGCAGTTTCCGCTATTTTCAAAGGAGAATTGACCATTTTAGATTCATGCAAGCAGATCGAGTTCCTTCAAGGCGTTTAGCGTGCTGAGATTTTCACTCCAAAGCCATTCTGTCCTGAGAAAAAAACCTTCGAGCACGTCGGAACGAAATACGCCATTATCGATCGGGATCGGGTGATAAGAAGCATCGGCACCCAAACGGTAAAAGTCGGCCTCCTCAAAACGCGGGTCAATGAGCCAATATTCAGCGATGCCGGCAGCGGCGTATTCATCAAATTTGATTTTACGGTCGCGAACGACGGATTCCGGCGAAATGATCTCGACCGCAAGATCGGCTGGTCCGTCGAGGAACAGATCTTGTAAGCGTTCCAGATTTTGCTTGCGAACAAAAAGAAGATCCGGTTCGCGACCTCGTTTCTGCTCATCGAGTTTCATTGCATAACCGGCCTGAACGATCTGTCCAAGTTCGTACTTTTCCACAAACAGACCGAGAACCTGTAGTAAGAATCTGACAATAAGCTGATGTCGCAAATTATTGGCCATAAATCCAACGACTTTGCCGTCCTCCCATTCAAGATGAACACCTTCGATGTCGAGGTCGAGATACTCTTCGAACGTAACGTAATGACCGTTTCGCAGCTCGAAAGCCCCGACTTCCCACGTTTTCGGTAAATCTATGACGAATGTTTCCATTTCAGCAAAAAACTAAACCCCTACCAACTCATCTTTCTCGACCAAATAAGGCGATGTTGCCGGTTCATCAAGGTCTTCGGACACGATCTTAGCGATCACCGGCAGCGAGAGCGAACGTGTCTTGCCGATATTCGGCACCTCTTTGCCCTTGGCATAAACGTCGTGACGGCCGTTGTCCTTGTACCATTCGCTCAAGCTTGCCGTCTTGTGCATTTCCTCGATGATCTGCCGCCAGCCGACGCCGGTGTTGTAGGCGCAAAATGATATCTCGCCTTCCTGCGTGCCATACGGAATGACGCACATCTCGGTGCGGCGAAAATCGTAGGTAAACAGATCCTGAAACCACATGCCCTCCACGCACAGAACACGCCACACGTCATCTTCCTTTCGCTCGACCTGCATACGGTCGTTGCGGTCGGAATTCGACGTGGCCGAACTTGGCTTGAATAGATTTACGATCTGCGAGATGGGGAAACCCTCAGGCGCACACGAGGCGTCGTAATTTCGCATGATCGCGAGTCCCAGCTGGGCCATTGTCAGCTTCTTGCCGCGCGCCGTGTCGGTGATCTTGGCGACATCCTGCATGAACTGCTCATAGTTGAAAAACTCGAACAGCGAACGCATCTCGTTCGTCTTGTTATTGACGACGATGAG
>JBEBGA010000529.1:0-1618 GCA_040081695.1 Pyrinomonadaceae bacterium | reverse complement strand
TCTGAACTTCGAGGGGACGATAGCTTACGTGTCAAATGGTAAACCTTTGTGTTGGCGGATGCAAGATTGTTGCGTTTTGGCTACACTCTCTTTCGATGAGTGAAAAGGACGAAGACTGGATGTTGCGCGCCATCGGCCTCGCACGCGAAGCCGAGAAACGAGGCGAAGTTCCTGTCGGCGCCGTGATCATTGACGAAAAGGGCACGATACTCGCCGCGGCTTCTAACCTGACGATCAAGAACGTTGACCCAACAGCACACGCCGAGATACTCGCTCTTCGCATCGCCTCGACGCGCGTCGGCAATTACAGACTGAACGGAGCGACTGTTTACACGACCATCGAACCTTGTGCAATGTGCGCAGGCGCGCTGGTCAACGCGCGAGTCGCACGGCTCGTTTACGGCGCGGCGGACGAACGATTTGGCGCTGTCGAAACTCACTTCCGCATCTGCGACAGCCCCGAACTCAATCACCGAATCGAGATAACCTCGGGCGTGCTCGCCGACAAATGCCGCGCACTGATGCAAGACTTTTTCAAAGCTCGCCGTAAGTAACTACTAGACACTTTATCCTTTCGCCTTTATCCTTTATACTTTCGTTTCGCGCGGAGAGGTGCGAGAGTGGTTGAATCGGGCAGTCTCGAAAATTGTTGTACCTTTGCGGGTACCGTGGGTTCGAATCCCACCCTCTCCGCCATTTGTTATTTGAAGTTGTAAAGCAGTAACGTCTCACCCTTTATTTCCATTTAGAACAGGAGAATATCGTTATGCCTTTAACAAAAAGATTGTCGGCCGAATTTATCGGCACGCTTTGGCTAGTTCTCGGCGGATGCGGCAGTGCGGTTTTGGCCGCGGCGTATCCTAATCTCGGCATCGGTTTCGCGGGTGTTTCGCTCGCCTTTGGTTTGACGGTGCTAACGATGGCATTTGCTATCGGCCATATTTCGGGCTGTCATCTAAATCCCGCCGTGACCTTTGGGTTGTGGGCGGGCAAGAGATTTCCGGCCAACGAGATATTCCCATACGTGATCGCACAAGTGCTCGGAGCGATCAGCGGAGCGGGCCTGCTGTATGTCATCGCCAGCGGCAAGGCGGGATTTACGCTCGCGGGCGGTTTTGCGTCGAACGGTTTTGACACACATTCGCCCGGCGGATATTCGGCTCTCGCGGGTTTTGTCGCCGAGGTGGTGATGACGTTCTTTTTCCTGATCGTCATCCTCGGAGCCACGCACAAGCTGGCACCAAAAGGCTTTGCCCCGATCGCGATCGGCCTCTGTCTGACGCTGATCCATTTGATAACGATCCCAGTGACCAATACCTCGGTCAACCCGGCACGCAGCACCGGCCCCGCCATTTTCGTCGGCGGATGGGCGATATCGCAGCTCTGGCTTTTCTGGGTCGCACCGATATTAGGTGCATTGCTCGCCGGCGTGGTCTATAGTTGGATGGTGGGCGACGACGAAAAAGCCGCACCGGCCGCCGAAAAAGAAGAGCCTGCCGAAGAGGCTGACGAATAGACGATTTTTGACAATTTAACAAACCGGAAGGGTGCAGGAGTGGTTGAACTGGCTACATTGGAAATGTAGTGAACCTCAAAAGGGTTCCGTGGGTTCGAATCC
>JBEBGA010000528.1:0-1618 GCA_040081695.1 Pyrinomonadaceae bacterium | reverse complement strand
CCTATCGACGGTGTTGTCGAGCATGTAAAATCTTTGCTCGATGAGATACAGGCTAACATCTATAAAAAGGCACATGACTTTCGCGAGGAAAATACCTTTCTTGTCGATACCTGGGACGATTTCAAAGCCCAGATCGAACGCGGCGGCTTTGTCATGGCCCACTGGGACGGCACTGCCGAGACCGAAGAAAAGATCAAAGAAGAAACCAAGGCCACCATCCGCTGCATCCCGCTTATCTCCACAATGGAAGCCGGTAAATGCATCTACACAGGGGCGGAATCGGGCAAACGTGTGGTTTTTGCCAAGGCTTACTAAGCCAATCGATAGATAAATTTAACCGCGAAATGAACGAAAATGACGAAAGCGGAAGCTTTTGGACTGTTTCGAGTATTTCGCGGTTTTACATTGTCACTTCGATCAAGAAATTATTCGACTTTTCTTGCAAATTGACCGTCTAAGTAATTGACTGCGAAAAGTTTCGCAAAACGGACGTTTTTAGAGATAAGATTCTCGTAACGGAGCGACGATAGACACGAGCTTGATGTATAAAACAAGCACTGATGAGCAGCTAGTCGAATTGGCGGTCGGGGCGGATCCGGACGCTTTCGGCGAGATCGTGAGACGGTGGGAGCGTAAGATATTCGCTCTCTGCTTTGGTATGCTCGGCCGCGAAGATGACGCCGGTGACGCGGCCCAAGAGGCCTTTATTGCCGCTTATCGCAATTTGAAAAACTTTCGCGGTGAAGCCAAGGTTTCGTCGTGGTTGCATCGGATAGCGGTCAATCAATGTCTGACGATAAAGCGTCGTCAACGTACGCGTGCAGAGGATTTTTTTGACAGCGAGGACGGATCGGAAGAAAGAGTATTTGTCGCTTCGCCGCTTTTATCACCGGCTCGCACGACCGAAAAAGCAGAGCGGACAACGCTTATCCGTCAGGCTGTGGGAGCATTGCCGACCGATCTGCGTCAGGTGATCGTGATGAAAGAGTTTGAGGAAATGACGTTTCAGGAGATCTCCGAAACGCTCGAGTTACCGCTCAGTACAGTAAAAAGTAGGCTTTATACGGCGCTGAAACAGTTAAAGATGCGGCTTGAGAGGACGCCGGTCGAGGTGGTTTAGTTATGTTAGATAACTGCAATAAAAACGGATGCAAATTTACCGATGAGATCGTTTCGTATATGTACGACGAGATCGGCGAGCCCGAACGCACCAAATTTGAAGAGCATCTGCTGGATTGCACCGTCTGTACGGATGAATTTGCCGGCATTTCAAATGCGAGATTTTCGGTGTTCGAGTGGCGTAAAGAGGAATTTGCCCATCTGCCGACGCCGAATATTGTAATTCCATACGGTGATCCGGCACCCGCGATAGGATTTTTTGCCGGGCTTAGAGACCTTTTGACGCTTTCGGGTTGGCCGGCTGCGGCGACGGTTGCTGCCGGACTTATTGTAAGCATCGGACTTGGATTCGCCGCGATAAATTATCTTGGCGGCGATCAGGATATGGCTTCGAACAAAACACCGAATTTCACTGTTCCGCCGGTAACGGTGCCGGAAAATAAAGCTAAAACGGCGCAGGCTGACGATCCTATGAAGGGTACTGAGACTGTCGTTGCTA
>JBEBGA010000173.1:0-6560 GCA_040081695.1 Pyrinomonadaceae bacterium | reverse complement strand
TAAAGGAATAGCATTTTGACAGCCGTAGTGTCAATAAAAATAGTTAAATTAAGTTAAACATCGTTGTGACACATCAACTTGACGAAATACGGGAAATCTACGCCGAGGCATATCGCTGGTACGAACCAAAACGCGCCGTGCCCGCACTCCATCTATCATTTTACCCGTATGTCGGCATAAATCATACAATTAGAATACGCAGCGGCGAAATTTTTGTCAGGATCGGCGAGATCTGCCGCGAAATGCCCCTAGCCTGTCACAAAGGCCTCGCCTATATCCTCGTCGGCAAACTCCTCAGAAAAAAGATCCCAGCCGGTGCGAGAGAGGTCTATTCGGCATACGTCAAATCCGACGCTATCCGTCTGCAAGCCGCCGATAACAAACGAGCCAAAGGCCGCAAGGTCGTCACCACATCGAAAGGCACAGTCTATGACCTCGACGAGATTTTTGCCGAGCTAAACGCCAAATATTTCTACGACACCATCCCCAAACCGGCCCTCACATGGTCCGCCAAAAAAACCTACCGAATCCTCGGCCACCACGACGCGACCCACGACCACATCACGATCAGCAAGTCGCTCGACACGGCCACGACGCCGCGCTACGTCGTCGAATACGTCGTTTTCCACGAAATGCTCCACATCCACCACCCAACCAAACACGTTAACGGCCGACGATATAATCACACGGCTGCATTTAAAAAAGACGAGCAAAAATTTGCATATTACGCGGAAGCCGAAAAATGGATCGAACGAAACGTCCGGCGGATGAAGCGTGAAGCGAAGAAGAGTTAACCGCCGATCACTGTTGCGTTAAAACCTGTGTGGACTGAATTCGAATCTCTTTTATCCCCGGCGAATCGATGTTCAAAAAGAAATAATTTTTCATATAGTACCAGGCGTACGTCAGAACGAGTCTTAAGTGCCCTTCTCTCTCGAATCTTCTCGCCGAACTTTTGACCCTAAAATCACCGTCCCAAACGACACGCCCAACCTTACGGCTGATAAGCATCGCAACCGCAGAATCGTCACCGTGAAACGTAAACGGCGGAAAGCCGCCGATCGCATCGAGTGTTTCTTTGCTCGCAACAAAATTTCCGCCCATAAGGGCACCTGCTTTTCTGCGAAAGACAAAAAAGAGCAGCCGGTCAAGTTTGGTAATAAAGTGCCGGGCATATATCAGGTCAACAAACCAAGGCAGCCCCGTGAAATCAAAATCGCACGGGCCTGAGATCGCTTTGACGTGTGGATCAGAAAGCCATACGCCGGCGCGTTCGAGCCAGTCTTTGGGCGGCCTGCTGTCAGCATCCAGAAATGCGATAAGGTCTCCGCTGCATTCTTCTAGGCCCCGCTGTCGGGCAAAGTTTGTCCCGCGGTGCGTTTCTACGACGACCTTATCCGCTCCTGCCAGCAGAGCGGCCTCGGCGGTCTTGTCGGTCGAGCCGTTATCGACGACCACGATCTCATAATCTGCCCTGTTGATCGTCTGAGCAGCCGCGGCCTGTACGCACGAAGCGATGTTGTCAGCTTCATTCAAGGCGGGTATCACGATCGAGTATTTTTTCATTTATTACCTCCTTACTGAGTTACGGTGTATGCGGGCGGGAGAATGGTGCGGTCTTCATTCACCGCCGGAGTGCTATCGTCACGCCCTATATCGGCGTCGCCGATCGTAAATTCGATCCCCTTTCGCATTACGGGATTTGCCATGATCGTAAGGCATCCGAGTGCGGCCGTCGCCCACCACGGCTGGCGTCCATTCCACCGCTCTGTCAAGGTCATCAGCCCCGATCCGTCCTTGGCGTCGAAATAGATCCGGTCTGACCATACTCGCCGTCCGATAGGGAAATCGCTGTAGTTTCCAAGTATGTGAGCGATTGACGACAGCTGTCTGGATGGCAGAGCCGTCTGATACTCCGGCGTCACCACGATCCGGCTGTGTCCACCGACTCGTATGTCGTCGACAAATTCCGAAAATGTTGCCGCATTGCTCACGTTGATCATCGTGTTGTTGTGCATACAATGCCGGTCACCGCCGGACACGATAGGCAGGCCAAGTTGTTCGGCAAGCTCGATCGCAACCTCATTTTCATGCCATGCACGAAATCCGTTAACCTCGATCGCATGAAACCACCTCTGATGAACAAGCAAAAATTTCCCAAGAGCTGCCTCATGCCGTTTTTGGCCGATCATCTCGATGTCCCAGATCGGGTGATTAAGAACGATCAGGACATCGGGAAATTCGCACAGCATCGCAAAAAGCTCGCTCAGCCGTGCATCGTCCGGCACGCCGCCGGCAAACGTATACGCGAGTAATTGTTCTTGTATCTCGCGGGCTGACGAGGCCGGCAGATTGTGTACGCCGATATGAAAAAATGCTTCGTCAAATGGCACCGTCCATTCCATTGAGATAGGAGCTTTCCCCTCGTCCGTGGTTTTGCTCAACTCAAAACCTGCTTCGATGCTGTCATGATCCGTGATCGACACGATACCGTCGAGCCCCATGGATCTCACGCTCGCGGATTCCATATCGAAAACCTGCTGCGATGTCAGCGGCGGTGTCCAATAGCCTGAGTCAAACTCCGGCGGCCGTCCGGTTTCATGGATGCTGCGGCGTTTCTCGCGTTCCCACAGCCAGGAAACGACCGGGATCCGCTCGGCATAATATGGGACAAAATCAAGTATCTCCTTAGAGTGAAGCGTGTGGCAGTGAAGCGAAACGCCCGTTGTTGCCGATTCGGCCAAAGCTTCGCCTTTGTCGAGGAATCTGATATTTCTCATGTTTTTCATTTGCTGTGCCTCCGTTTTTTCGCACAAAAAAGCCCGTTCATCGAACGGGCTTTAGGGGCTGATAAGCTTGGCGTACCGTCTGGCCGCCACTTGGTCTGTTTATTCGTCGTATTCCGGCCGATCTCGACCGTTGCTCTAACATACTTAACTTCAAGAATGTAGTTTCGAAAAGAACGCGGTAAGGACAATCCTATCGTCGCCCGATTTCTAAACGGTTACGACAAACTTAAACTTGGGTTAATCAATTTAGGAGGCGATTGGTTTAGTCCTGAGCCAACTGCGCGATGATCGCCCCGATAAGCCCAAAATCGGAGGTCGTCTTGCGTTCCATGCCGGATTTTGTAAAGCGGGTTTCGGTGAAGTAGGTTGAGACGGCTTGGGTGTCGCCGTGACCCTCGCGGGCAAGCATTTCGACGAGGGAAAGAGTTGTGGTCTTGTCGCGTCCTAATGTAACTGCAGACGCACGTGTGTCTTTCAACATGGTCGCATTTTTTTTACGATTGCCTGACGGTATTCCAAGATATGAACTCGAACTAACACTGATTACACAGTCGTGAGCTCCCGATGATATGATCCCAGAATCTAAAAATGCTCCGAACTCCTTATCATCTGATTCCCAAAACCGACTTCCTTCAATACCTTTATCAGGGCCAACATTGGCATCTAGCGACTCTTCGATCTTTGCTGACTGGGGAATTTCCGTCGCAATCACAATTGAGGCATCGGCATCTTCGTTACATTTAGAGGTCACAATAACCGAACTAACGTTGCTAAGGAATTTTAGTGGATTTTTGATCCCATATGGTTCAAACAAGAGATTTGCAAATTCTTCGAGCACCTTACCACTAAGAGGGCTGAGTTTATTTTGACCTGACAGAACAACGCTTCGCCATGCAGCCTGTGGATTCTTCAAATTGTAAGCTGTGAAGCTCATCTCAGGAGTGACATAGTCGGCAATAGTGAAATCAGGGGTGTCGGATGGAGCCATCGTCTCGTTAAACACATTCGCGACCTCCGACGGCATTCCAATCTGATATTTATCCTCGATTCCCTTTTCCGTCTTCGTCGATGTCCAAGAGATATCAGTCACGGAATTGCGGATAAGTTGCGGCAAAATACCGGCGATGGCGGATTGGACTTCGGACTCTTCGCTGGCCTGGGACGCAAACTGAAGTCCGACAAGGTTGGCGATCTGTGCGACGCCGTCGGTTGAGACGTAGCCAGAGGCGAGGCTTTCCTGGGACGCAGGTTTCACCTTTCCGGCTTTTGCGACGCTGTCCGCTTCGCCGCGTTTTACGGCTAGGCATTTGTCGATGGCCGATTCGTCGTTGCCAAAATAGATGATGCTGTCGATCACGAGAGCGTAAGCTTTGCGACCGTCCTGAGCAGTCCAGATAAAATACTCGCCGCCGTGTTTATCACTACGTTCAAGCGTGGGCTCGCTGTCATAGATGTCCGCAACAAAACCGCCAAGCTTTTTCTCGGCGAACGCCACCGCCTGATAATTCCAAGCGTGTGTATCGGCAACGGCAACAAAACGCGGCTGAACGCGACCAACGGAGTGCTCGTCGGTCAGCTTTTCTTCGGAGGTCTCAAAACCGGTAACGGCAACCGCAAGCTGCACGCCTTTTAACGCCGAAAAGTCAGGTTTGGTCTTTGCGACCTCTTTAAACGGCTTGGCGTCCACGATCGGCTGTAAGGCAGCGGCAAGGTCGTTTGTCTCAAGATAAACAAGCGTCTCGGCCGGGACGAGCGTACGCATATCGGTCGGCTTGGTTGAACAAGAAGAGAGGAAAATTAACCACAGATAAACGCAAATGAACGCAGATAAAGAGGATATTTTGGCTGATCGCGACTGAAATAACATTCTTAGATCTGATCTGCGTCTATCTGCGTTCATCTGCGGTTAAATAAAATGATAAAATCCCAATCAATATGGACAAAATATTTGCTGACAACATTTTACAGGGTAAGGTCGCGTTTGTAACAGGCGGCGGCACGGGAATAACGGGCGGCATCGCCCGGGCGTTTGCCGAGCACGGGGCAAAGCTCGCGATCGTGAGCCGCAAGATCGAGAATCTCGAAGCGATGAAAGCCCAGGTCGAGGGTTTTGGCGGCGAATGTTTTACCGTCGCGGCGGACGTTCGCGAATATGAGGCCGTCGAAAATGCCATCAAACAAACGGTCGAGCATTACGGCAAGATCGACATTGTCGTCAACGGTGCGGCGGGCAACTTTCTGTGTGCGGCTGACCAGCTTTCGCCGAATGGATTTGGAACCGTCGTCGATATCGACACTAAGGGGACATTTAATGTCTGCCGAGCGTCGTTCGAAGCATTAAAAGAATCGAAAGGCCAGATCCTCAACATCTCGGCGACGCTACATTACCTGGCGACGCCGATGCAAATTCACGTTTCGGCGGCAAAGGCCGGCGTCGATGCGATCACCCGAAATCTATCGGTCGAATGGGGCCGCCACGGCATCCGCGTCAACGGCATCGCCCCGGGCCCGATCGAAGACACCGAGGGAATGAAGCGTCTGCTGATGCCCGAGCTGAAAGAGAAACTGACGCGAAAGATACCGCTCCAGCGTTTTGGCCGTATCGCCGATATCGAGAACGCCGCGTTATTTCTAACATCGGACGCCGCAAGCTACGTCAACGGCGTGACGCTGGTTGTGGACGGCGGAAGTTGGTTATTGGGAACGAGTCTTGCTTAATTCTTCCTTGGCGTTCTTAGCGTCTTTGCGTGAGAAAACCGTGTTTCCCGCAAAGTCGCAAAGTACGCCAAGACCCGCAAACAAATGCTTTTGGTAATCGACAATTACGACTCATTTACCTACAACCTCGTCCAATATCTGGGCGAGCTTGGAGCTAAGATGCGTGTTATTCGCAATGACGAAGTGACTGTCGATGAGATCGCTGACGACATTAAACCCGAACGAATACTGATCTCACCCGGCCCGGGAACGCCTGACGCTGCTGGCATCTCGCTCGGGGTTATCAAACGGTTTGCGGACAAATTACCGATTCTCGGCGTTTGTCTAGGCCATCAGGCGATCGGTCAGCATTTTGGCGGAAAGGTGTCGCGCGCTCCGGAACCTGTACACGGAAAGCCGGTCGAGATAATCCATGATGGTAAAACTGTTTTCGCGGGTATTCCAAATAATTTCGCTGCGGGACGTTATCATTCACTGATCGTCGAGCGTGACAGTATGCCCGACGAGCTCGAAATATCCGCCGAGTCACCAGACGGGCTTGTGATGGGGATGCGTCACAAAACGTTAAAAATTGAGGGCGTGCAGTTTCACCCGGAGTCGATATTGACCGAGCACGGCAGAAAGTTATTGCAAAATTTCCTCGAACTCTGACATAGTAGTTATAGGGATCTGTTCCCTTCTACCGCTCTCGATCCGCTCACCGAACACTAATTTTTATGACCCGCTCACGAGCCGATTGGCTGCCCTCGGCACCGATCACCGCCACCAATCCAAAAGCCGACACGCCGCTGTTCCCTTTTTTCGCGCGCCTTTTGCGTGGCGAAGACCTGTCGGCAAACGAAGCTGCGGATTTTTTCCGGGCATTAACGGACGGCAGCACAGGATCGAATCAGATCGCGGGAGCATTGACCGCCTTGACCGCAAAAGGCGAGACGCACGAGGAACTTGCCGGCATGGCGAGCGTGATGAGATCGCTGGCCGTAAAAGTTCCGGGTTCGAAAAAGGCTTTTGACATTGCCGGAACAGGATCCTCGACTGCACGAACATTTAACG
>JBEBGA010000527.1:0-1632 GCA_040081695.1 Pyrinomonadaceae bacterium | reverse complement strand
GTATGTAGAGGGCGAAACGCTTGCACAAAAGTTGAAAGGAGCAGCTTTGACGCCTTTTGACGCCGTGGATATCGCGGTTCAGGTTGCCGACGCTCTTTGTGAAGCCGAAGAACAGGGCATAGTTCATCGCGATATCAAACCCGCCAACATCATGGTGTCGCCGCAAAATCTAGCGATCGTGCTGGATTTCGGACTAGCGAAACAGGTCGGCTTTGGCTCCACTAGAACCGACAGCGGATTGAAAACCTTGCTGAGTCAGCCGGGTATGATCCTTGGAACAGTAAGCTACATGTCGCCCGAACAGGCTCGTGGCGAGGATGTCGATACGCGCAGTGATCTATGGAGCTTGGGCGTGATCCTCTACGAAATGCTTGCCGGCAAACTGCCTTTCTCGGGCGAAACGATCAGTCACACAATCGTTTCGATCCTTGAAAAGGACCCAGCTTTGATAAAAGGGGTGCCTGAGCAATTACATCGAATAATCGACAGATCGCTCACAAAAGATGTCGGCCTGCGCTTTCAGTCGGCAAGAGAGATGCTCGCCGATCTTAGGAAGGTTCGGCGTGAACTCGACCGTCAGGGAGACCCGGCAAGCACATCGGATGAGCACGATTCCACTTGGGTCGGTGCCGCTCACATAGCGGCGACGGAAAATATAACTGTTTCGTCTTCGAGTCTCGAGTATGCGGTTACCAACGTACGGAGAAACAAGCTTGCTCTATCAATCTTTGCTGTTTTTCTCGTTGCTGCGATATCAGCAGTTGGTTACTTCGGAGTCCTGACAAATCGTAGTAGCTCAGGACAAATCAGTTCGATCGCCGTGATGCCTTTTGTCAACGACGGCGGCAATCCGGACACTGAGTTTCTTTCGGACGGCATGACCGAAACTCTGATCGGCAGTTTGTCGCCGATCCCAAACTTGAGCGTCAAGGCACGGTCTTCGGTTTTTCGTTACAAAGGAAAAGATTCGACGGTACCGACGATCGGCAAGGAGCTAAGCGTACAAGCGATCTTGACCGGGCGGGTTGTCCAGCGAGGCGACATGTTGACTTTGAGCCTTGAACTCGTCGATGTTGCAACCGAAAACGCAATCTGGAGTCAGCAGTACATCCGCAAACAGGCGGACCTGATCTCGCTACAGAGCGAGATCGCCCGTGATGTTTCGAATCAACTAAAGTCAAAACTCTCCGGCTCCGACGCGGCAAAGGTCGCGAAGAGCTATACGGCAAACCCGGAAGCGTATCGGCTTTATCTAAAAGGCCGGTTTAACTGGAACAGGCGCACAAGCGTATTGCTCAAACAGGCGGTCGATTTCTTCAAACAAGCAACCGAGAAAGATCCGAACTACGCCCTCGCCTACTCCGGATTGGCTGAAACTTACGTACTGTTCCCGAGTTGGGGCATTGCATCGTCAAAAGAGAGCATGCCGCTGGCAAAAGCGGCCGCGCTACGAGCCCTGGCGCTCGATGATTCGCTTGCTGAGTCCCACGCCGCATTAGGTGCGTATCTGACCGAGTACGAATTCGATCGGGCCGGCGGCGAAGAACAGTATCGACGCTCTATCGAACTAAATCCGAACTACGCGACCGCCCGACAGTGGTTCGCCCTCGATATCCTCGCCTCTACTAAGCG
>JBEBGA010000526.1:0-1636 GCA_040081695.1 Pyrinomonadaceae bacterium | reverse complement strand
CTTTATATCTAAAACACGATGTCAGATGGTCATTGACCATTCCCGTCGCCTGCATAAATGCGTACATTATCGTCGAACCGACAAAGTTAAATCCGCGTTTTTTCAGATCTATTGACATCGCATCGGAAATGTCCGTTTTCGCCGGAACATCACCGTGGCCTTTTAGCTTATTCACGATCGGTTTGCCGCCAACAAAGCCCCAAATATAAGCATCAAAAGAACCAAACTCTTTCTGCACGGCGAGGAAAGCTTTGGCGTTTCGCACCGCCGAGGCGATCTTCAAGCGGTTGCGGATGATGCCTTCGTTTAGCATCAACTTGGCACATTTTGCGTCCGTATATTTCGCGACCTTTGCCGGATCGAAATTATCAAACGCCGCTCGATACGCATCTCGCTTTCTGAGGATCGTGTCCCAGCTCAGGCCCGCCTGTGCACCCTCTAATATTAAGAATTCAAAGAACAAACGGTCATCATGCACCGGCACGCCCCATTCGGCATCGTGATACGGGATGTTCAACTCATTCGATGCCCAGTAGCAGCGTTTCATTCTAGTTCCTGAGTGGCTTGCCGGTCTTGAGCATCGCCGCGATACGGTCCTGGGTTTTGCGCTCACCGCACAGAGAAACAAAAGCTTCGCGTTCGAGATCGAGCAGGTAACGTTCTGAGACCTGAGTTCGATGATTGATCGTGCCGCCCGCCATGATGTGCGCGAGTTTTTTTCCGATAAGCTGATCGTGATCGGAGATAAATCCGCCCTGTTTCATCATGTGCAAAGCGAGTTTTAATGCCGCTTCGACAGGTTCGCCAAGCACCGTGATATCCGTCCGCTCGACGGGCTGAACGTATCCCGCGGCTGCCAAATTCAACACCTCTTGCTTTGCATCCTGTATCAGGCGGTCGCCGTTCATAGAGATCGCATCTGAGTCGCGAAGGAAACCGAAAGCTCGTCCCTCTTGAGCCGAAGTCGCAACCTTGCCCATGCCGAGCGTTTCAAATGTTTTCTTGAGGAACGCGAGCGGATCGGCATCCGGAGCCTTACTTGCGGCATCCATCGCACGCATTGTCATCTCTTTGGTGCCGCATCCGGCGGGGATCACGCCGACACCGACCTCGACGAGACCGATGTAAGTTTCGCCCGCCGCACGAACCTTATCGCCGTGCATCGCGATCTCACATCCACCGCCGAGCGTCAATCCGTACGGAGCCGTGACGACCGGCTTTGGCGAATATCGCAACCGCATCACAGCGTTTTGCAGGGCACGGACCATCATATTGATGTCGTCCCATTCCTCCTCCTGAGCCGCAAGCAGGAGCATCATGATATTGGCACCAGCCGAAAAATTGCCGCCTTGATTGCCGACAACGAGCCCGGTGAAATTTTTCTCGACTTCGTCGATAGCAAAATTCATCATCGGCACAGTGTCGCCGCCGATCGAGTTCATCTTTGAGTGAAACTCGAGACACGCAACGCCGTCGCCGATGTCGATGAGCGACGCACCCGGATTTGATTTGATAACGCCGGTGCGTTCCTTGATGTCTTTGAGAATAAGGACGCCGGGGCGTGCCGGCATCGGTTTGTATTCGCCCGCGACTAGATCGTAAAACGAATGATTGCCGCCCTCATTTTTATAAAAGC
>JBEBGA010000525.1:0-1641 GCA_040081695.1 Pyrinomonadaceae bacterium | reverse complement strand
GATAACGGTTAATCTGGCTTGTAATCCGTCGCATTTGGAATTTGTTAATCCGGTGGTCGAAGGAATGACCCGGGCTAAACAGGACGAACTCCGCAATGGTCAGCAACGCACCCGCGAAGCCGTTATTGATGAAGTTCTGCCGGTTCTGCTGCACGGCGACGCAGCCTTTGCCGGACAAGGCACGGTCATGGAAACCCTGCAGTTAGCAAATTTAACCGGCTACCGCGTCGGCGGCACGATTCATATTGTGATTAATAATCAGGTCGGTTTTACGACTTCGCCCGAAGCCTCGCGCAGTTCGATCTATTCAACCGATGCGGCCCAAATTACGCAAACTCCGATTTTTCACATCAATGGTGACGACCCCGAAGCCGCTTATCGCGTGATCGAAATCGCCTTGGCATATCGGCAGGAATTTAACAAAGATGTGGTTCTGGATTTAGTCGGATTCCGCAAACTCGGACATAACGAAGGCGACGAGCCAAGCTATACCCAACCCGTTATGTATGCCAAAGTAAAATCGCATCCTGGCGTACAAACTCTATATGCTCAACAACTTATCCGGGAAAATGTGATTGATGAGACAATTTATCAAGAAATGATTGAGCGGGTCGTGGCAAAATACGAAGACATTCTGAAACGCGTCAAACAAATCGTGGCGGATAAGCCGGTCAAAGCGATTTTGCATGAGCCGATTCAGGATGAGGACGGTTCAAATATTTTGGAAACGGGAATTTCGGCTGAATCTTTGAAGGAAGTTTCCGAAAAAATTTCGCTCGTTCCCGAAGGTTTTCAAATCAATCCGAAGATGGTCGGGCAGCTTGCCAGACGGGCCAAGATGGGAATCGGTGAAGTGCCGATGGATTGGGGCTTTGCCGAAGCCATCGCCTATGGTTCGTTGGTTTTGGAAGGAATTCCGGTGCGCCTCAGCGGACAGGATTCCGGACGCGGAACTTTCTCGCAGCGTCACGCCTGTATGTATGACACTTTGACGGGTGAGCGTTGGGTTCCGCTTGGTGAACTTCGTCATGAATTGAATCCGGCCGCCAGATTTTACGTTTTTGACAGTAGTCTGAGCGAACAGGGCGTGCTGGGTTTTGAATACGGATATTCGGTCATTGCCCAGGATAATTTGGTGATGTGGGAAGCCCAATTCGGCGATTTTTCTAACGGCGCACAGGTCATCATTGACCAGTATATTGCGGCCTCAGAGGACAAATGGAATCAAAAATGCCGTTTGGTGATGCTGCTTCCGCACGGCTACGAAGGGCAAGGTCCCGAACATAGTTCAGCCCGACTCGAAAGATATTTGCAGCTTTGCGCGGAAAACAATATGCAGGTTTGTTATCCGACTACTCCGGCACAATATTTCCATCTTCTGCGGCGGCAGGTTAAACAGGACATCGTGCGACCGCTGATTGTCATGACTCCCAAGAGTTTATTGCGCCTTCCCGAAGCGAGTTCGACCATTGCCGAACTGACGGGCGGCGGTTTTCAACCTGTGATAGACGACACAACTGCTGATAAATCAAAAGTTAAGCGAATTATCGTCTGCAGCGGAAAGGTTTATTACGATTTGGAAAAGGTGCGAAACGAAAATGTTGCGCTTCTTCGGCTCGAACAATTTTATCCGTTCCCGAA
>JBEBGA010000172.1:0-6659 GCA_040081695.1 Pyrinomonadaceae bacterium | reverse complement strand
TAAACGTCTCGGCACCTTTTCATTGTGTATTGATGATGCCGGCTCAGGAACGCCTTGCTGCGGATCTGGCGACATTAAATTACGGCGAGTTTGCTTTCCCCGTATTTCACAATGTTGACGCGATAGCAAATGCTGACGCCGGAGCCGTTTGTGACAGGCTTACACAGCAGGTCTCGTCCCCGGTTCGCTGGCTGCAAACGGTCGAGAATATGTCAGCGGCGGGAGCCGTAGACTTTATTGAGATCGGCCCGGGCAAAGTTTTGACGGGGTTGGTTAGGCAGATAAATAAAGAAGTCGTCTATGCCAACATTGAGAATTCTGAGAGTCTAAGAAATACTATAGATACGCTATAAAACTTTAAGGAGAAAATATGTCAGAAGTACAAGATAAGATCAAACAGATAATCGTCGACGAACTAGGTGTTGACGAAGCTGAAGTTACAGAAAATGCACGGTTTATCGAGGATCTCGGTGCGGATTCGCTCGACCTCGTTGAACTAGTGATGCGATTCGAAGAGGAATTTGACATCGAAATTCCTGACGAGGATGCAGAAAAGATCCAAGGCGTTCGCGATGCGTATGCCTATGTTGAGCAGCACAAAGCTGCTTAGTCATTAATTGAAAGTGGAAAATTGAAAATGGAGAATTAAGATCTTCATTCTCAATTTTCCATTTTCCATTCTCAATTGTTTATGAAACGTCGAGTAGTTGTAACAGGACTCGGTTTGGTTACGCCTGTCGGAAATGATGTGCCCACCACGTGGGACGCGTTGATGAACGGCGTGAGCGGTGCAGATGCGATCTCAAGGTTTGACGCTGAGAAATATTCGGCCAGATTTGCTTGCGAGGTCAAAGGATTTGACGCACTCGATTTTCTCGATAAAAAAGAGGCCCGCCGGATGGGGGCCTTTACGCATTTTGCTTTGGCGGCTTCGGACGAAGCGATGAAGCACAGCGGCTTGGTTATCGATGAATCGAACGCCGAGATGGTCGGGACGTATATCAGCTCCGGCATCGGTGATTTTTGGGCGATCGAGCGTGAGCACGAAAAGCTGCTCAATTCAGGTCCTGACCGCGTGTCGCCTTTCTTTATCGTTTCAGCGATCGTCAATCTTGCCGCCGGAAACGTATCGATCCGTCACGGAGCCAAGGGGCCAAATTCTGCGACTGCGACAGCGTGCTCGGCGGGAGCACATGCGATCGGCGACAGTTTTCGCATTATCGAACGCGGTGATGCCGACGCGATGATCTGCGGCGGAGCCGAAAGTGCGATCACGCCGATGTCAGTTGCGGGATTTGCTTCGATGCGGGCTCTTTCGACGAGAAATGACGATCCAAAACACGCTTCGCGGCCGTTTGACCTCGAACGTGACGGCTTTGTCATCGGCGAAGGTGCTGGATTGATGATCCTTGAGGAACTGGAATTTGCAAAGGCTCGCGGTGCCAACATCCTTGCAGAGATCGTCGGATATGGAATGAGCGGTGATGCGTTTCACGTGACGATGCCGGATGAGACCGGTTCGGGTGCGATACGCGTTATGCAGCGAGCTCTGAAAGACGCTGGACTAGAACCCGAGCAGATAGGCTATATCAATGCTCACGGAACATCGACACCATATAACGATAAATTTGAGTCGCTTGCGATCAAAAAGGTCTTTGGCGAGCACGCATATAAGATCCCTGTCAGCTCGACGAAATCGATGACGGGACACGCTCTCGGTGCCGCGGGTGGGCTTGAAGCAGTTTTCTCTGTCAAAGCAATGATGGAAAACAAATTGCCGCCGACGATCAACTACACAACGCCCGATCCCGATTGTGACCTCGATTACATCCCCAACACTCCGCGTGATGCTAGTGTCGACTATGTGTTGTCGAACAACTTTGGATTTGGCGGGACGAATGCGTGTTTGATCTTCAAACGATACAGTGAATAGTAGGTTTTGGGAAAGCGTCTTGGCACAATTGAGGTCGGGACGCTTTTCTTATATCCTACAAATGAATGACCATTCATTTTTGATATGAAAATAATAGTTTTAATGAAACAAGTCGCTAATAAAGACGCGGTCCTGAGGATCGCGGGCGACGAGAAATGGATAAACGAGGCGGATGTTGCCCAGCAGACAAATGAGTCTGACGGCTACGCTTTGGAAGAGGCTCTTCGGACCGTCGAAGCAGAAGGTGAAGGCGAGGTAGTCGTCTGTACGCTCGGGCCGCAGTCGGCAAAGACCGTCATTAAAGACGCTCTTGCTCGTGGTGCCAATCGTGCGATCCACGTTGTCGTCGATGACGCCAAATCGCTATCGGCGTACCAGATCGCGAAGACCATCGCCGACGCCATTCGTGAAGAGAACGCGGATCTTGTCTTTACAGGCTTGCAGTCCGACGATGCGAGTTACGGCCAGACGGGCGTGATTCTCGCTGAGTTGCTCGGCATACCTCACGCGACAATCGTGATCGAGGTTGACCGTGAAAGCCTGGGCGATACGCTTCGCGTCAAACGCGAGCTTGAGAGCGGCTGGTATCAGTGGTTCACGTACAAACTGCCTGCGCTCATGACTATACAATCGGGCATATCGCAGATACGTTACGCTTCGCTCAAAGGCATCATGGCCGCAAAGAGCAAAGAAGTTCGCGAGGTCACGCCGTCGGTCGAGGCGTTTGCGTCGGCGGCAAAGATCGAAAAAGTTTATATGCCGCTCAAGACCAAACAAACGCAAATACTCGGCAACGGCGATGCGAAGGCCGGTGCGGTCGAGCTGGTAGAAAAATTAAAAACGGAGGTGCGGGTAATATGAGCATCCTCGTATTTATCGAACATAAAGATTGCGTCCTAAACAAAACCTCGCTTGAGGCGGTGACTGCCGCTCAGTTGATCGGCAGGGATCTTGGGCTGAGTGTAACGGCTGTTTTGCCGTGCGATAAGGATTGCGCACTTGCACAGGAGATCGCCGGTTACAACATCGAAAAGGTGATCGTTGCTAAGAACGATAAGCTTGGAATCTACACTCCGGACGGTTACGCTGACGCTTGGGAACAGGTCATCAAGGCAACCAACCCGCAGTACATCGTGATGTCGCACACCTATCAGGTGCGTGATTTTGCACCGAAAGTGGCTGCCCGCTTGGGTCGTGAGGTTGTGGGCGATTGTATCCGTTACAAAGCTGAAGGCGGCAAGCTCGTGTTGTCGCGTCGTATTTTCCTAGGCAAGCTCGATGCTGATGTTAGCTTGAACGGCGACGCTCCGCACTTTGTCACGTTTCAGTCTGGGTCGTTTCGGGGCGATGCTGCGGAAAAGGGAAGTGCAGCGGTCGAGACGATGGACGTTGCCGTGGGCGACATCCGCATGACACCCGAAGCTCCGTTTCAGGAGGCTAAAGCGTCGGTCGACCTTACAAAATCAGAGATCATCGTCGCCGTTGGCCGCGGTATCAAATCGCTGGAAAACATCGCCCTTGCGCAGCAGCTCGCCGACATTCTCGGGGCTGATCTTGCGGCTTCGCGCCCTATCTGCGACAGCGACTGGCTGCCCATTGACCGCCAGATCGGGTCAAGCGGCCAGACGGTCGCCCCAAAGGTCTACATTGCTCTCGGCATCTCAGGAGCGATCCAGCACATCGTTGGTATGAAAAACGCCGGAACGATCGTTGCGATCAACAAGGATAGTGAGGCTCCGATATTCGACATTGCGGATTACGGTATAGTTGGCGATCTGTTTGAGGCCGTTCCGGTGATGATCGAGGAAGTTAAAAAAGCAAAAGCGTAAAAGGTTTAACCACGAAATAACACGAAAGGGCACGAATAGGAATTAACACTTGTTCGTTTCTTTTTGTATTAGTAACCACATATTTCGATAAATTTACTTTTCACTTTCCTTTTGCGGTCTTGCGGTAACGAGCAAGATCGTCATTGCGGTATTTGTCGCCAGCATCGCTATCGAATGCAGTGTCGTAGCGACATTGTATGTCTGCATCGAAAGCAGAGCGAGGATATGGCGTAGTACGTTTGAGCCATAGAGTAGCGGTGATTCACTTGATGGTTCTAGCCAGGTCTTTCGCAGCGTTGGTATAAATGCTGTCAAATCGATGGCGACGGCGATCACCACGGAAATGGTCGGATCTTTTGTTATCACCCAAGGAACGATGCCTGCGAGGGCGAGCAAAAGAAAGATGGTATCGATCTTAGTTACGTGCTTGAAGCCATTTTTTAGTGAAAGCAGAAAGATCACCAAGGTGAATATTCCCGCAGCAGCAGTCGGTAGAGCACCGATCCCAGCCCCCTTTGCAACTTGTCCAAAGAAAACGATGGCCGTCACCAAGGTCCAAACGAACCATGTGTAAGCGTGCGGCTGTACACGGCCTTTGAAAATATCGACGATATAGGGAATGTTTCCAACGATCGCGAGTATCGCCGCTATTACTGCAAAAGTTTCCTTCACTTACCAAGTATAACCGAGTATTCGCCGGCTAACCTGCGGCAGCGGTCCATAGCCGCACAACTTTCGTCAGATCGGCCTTTTTCAGATCGACTTCGTCCTCGCTCGTAAATTTGAGAGTCGCCCGATCATCCGTGATCCATTCCAGTAAACCTGTCGGATCGTCGATCAGCCGACCGCGTCCCGTGCTGTCTTTGACCGTTGCTCCGCGGTGAAAGATGAGCAAAATGTAGCTATCTCGGACATTGAACGTCACGCGGTCGTCGCCGTTGTAGCAAAAACTCGGGCCTTTCCATTTGATCTGCTCAGTGATGCTGTCGTCGGAGCTGAGAATGATCTCGCGGACCTTTTTCATCGCGTTTTTTAGCGGATGATCAAGCGTCGCAAAAAAATCTGCTACCTGCTCCGGGCCGGTCTTTTTGGGAGGCATATCAGTTTTCTCCCGCAGCGGCTGCTTCGAGGTCGGCAATGATGATCTTTGTCATTTTGAACATCGCCTGGGTTACGCGCATGGATCGCTCGCGATCGGGGTGAGCGAGATTTTCCATCAAATATCGCGGCGTTATTTGCCACGAGACACCAAATTTATCAATAAGCCAACCGCACGGCTGCTGCTCGCCGCCTTCGCTAAGGCCATCATAAAGTAGATCGATCTCGTCTTGCGTATTTGCTTCGATCATCAGGGAAAATGCCTGTGACATCGCGAAATTTGGATGGGGACCCGCGTTGTAACAAAGAAACCGTTGGCCTTCGATCTCAAAACTACCGCCAGCAACATTTCCGTCAGGTCCCGGAATGGTGGATGTGATACTGCAATTTGGGATCACCGACGAATAGAAGTTCAGAGCCTCCAGGCTCTGATCGTTGAACATGATAAAGGTCGTTACTTTTTGCATTATTTCCTTTTCTCCAAATTTTGCTTTACGCGAAATTTCACTATTCGCGTGACGAGTTTTAAGGGCAGCGGAGCATCCAGCGGGAATTGGACCGTGCCCTTGGAGGTTTTATACTCAGAAAGCTCATCTTTGAACTCCGCAATGCCACCCGCCCCGGGATAAAAGCCGATATGTTTAGCATATCCGGCAAAATGCACCAACGGGCCGTTGAGTTTGAAGGTCGGAATGGCGTAGCTAATGCATTCCTCGGCACCGGGAGCGGTCACACGGATCGTCTCGCGAAGTTGTATCAACATCTCCTGAGTTTCGCGCGGAAATCCCGCAATATACTCGTCAACATTTGTGGCGGCAGGTCTCATATTGTGTGAAAATAAACTCGCATTTTCGTCAGTAATTATCAAGCTGTTGCTGCGTTTGGCTCGCTCTGTAGCTCGATAAGCAGTTGGTCGAGTTTGTCATAGCCCTCACTAACGCCGCGTTCCATGCCTGACTGGATCATGCCGTCGCGGTCACTTACGGAAAAGAAGACTGATTGATGGGTGAGCCGCGAACGTCCGCCGGGCAGTTCTTCAAACGTCGTCTTTCCCATAATGACGTGGCCCCGTTCGGGCAGGCCGTCGAACTCGAATGTGCCGATGATCCGCTCAGGTGCGAGCACTTCGTGGTTAACGCCAAAAAATGCGTATTTATGGCCGCCGCGTTCGTGAGTAAATTTGTATGATCCGCCTTCGCGGCAGTCCCATTTGTCTATCGTCATAGTCAGATCATTGGGGCCGACCCACTGAACGTATAGATCCGGATCGGTATAGGCTTTGAACACCAGCCCACGCGGAGCTTCGAATTCGCGAATGATAAATAGTTCTTGTTTGCCGGGCTCGGCTTTTACCTCTGTTTTATTTGCCATTTTGTTTTCTCCAGTTTTATTTATTTCTCTGAAAAGGGAAGCATCGGAGCGTGAGACGATTCCTGTTTCATCTTGTCCAATAACTTATCCAGCCGCTGAAATTCGGTTTCCTTAACGGCTGCAAATTGTTTGATCCACTTTTCAAGTTCTTTCATGGGTTTAGGATTTAAATAATAGATCCGCTGCTGGGCACGTTTTTCGACACGAACAAGCTTTGCCTCGCGAAGCACTTTTAGGTGCTGTGAGATCGCGGGCGGGCTCGCTTTGAATTTGCCGTAGATATCACCGGCTGAGATGCCATCTTTGGCGACGAGCATCTCAAGGATGTTTCGCCGGGTTGGTTCTGCGAGTGCGGTGAATGTGTCCATGGTTTTTATAATAAAGCGATCACTTAATTAAGTCAAGACGCAAATAAGAATAGAGATTTG
>JBEBGA010000171.1:0-6697 GCA_040081695.1 Pyrinomonadaceae bacterium | reverse complement strand
TTGATAGTGTTCGAGTTCTTCGGGAAGGCGAGTATCAAAAAAATCACTCAGGAAATTCGCCGCCGGTACAAATTTCTTCTCGGTCTCGGCTCCGAGTGTTTCGGCGAGCATTTTGTACGAAGCCTGCGAGAGGCCATTTTGCTGGCCTCGCGGGCCGTTCATATTGAGGGCGATGTTTTTCGGAGCGTATTTTGCGATCGTTGCACGCAGCGTCTCGCCGAGTTTGTCCCGCGAAACGCTGATCATCTGGTAGTGGTTTTTCAGACGCTCTTCGGAATATCTGACGATGGCGATCTTCTCAAGCTTTTCGCCGGTGTCCGCGAAGATGAAGAAATCGCGGCTGCCGACCATCGGCATCGGGGGCACGATGTATTCGGTCGCGGGATCGCTGTTGAACTCCTCATTGACGACGATCCACATTGCGATGCCGTGCTTTCGCATCATCGGCAGCAGCAGCGTATCGAGACGTTTCTTGAGCCACGCTTCGCGGACGTTCATCTGTTCAAGCTGCGAGAGCAGCTTTGGCATCTTTGGGATCGGTTCATTTGAGCGGTTTTGAGCCGCGAGAAAGGTCGAAAAGATCGAGATAAAGACTACCGTAAATATTAGCTTTCGTATTGGCATAGGCGAGGCGAATGAATCGCGTGCGTTTAGCGGAAATATCGTCAAAATGATAGACTAATTTTTTGAATTTACGAGTGAAATTCTATCATACAACCCTATTTAGCGAGGAAATTAAACACCGTGATCGATCTTGAATTATCCGAAGAACATATTGCATTACAGAACACAGTTCGCGAGTTTTGTGCGGGCGAGGTTGCTCCGTACATTAAGGAATGGGACGAGAAGTGCCATTTTGAGCGAAGCGTTTTCGAGAAGATGGCCGATCTCGGGCTGCTGGGCGTTTGTATTCCTGAGCAGTACGGCGGTGCCGGTTTTGATTATGTCGCACTTGGTTTGGTTTGCGAAGAACTTGAGGCTTGCGATACGTTTTTGCGTGTGGCGATGTCGGTTCACGTTGGGCTCAACAGCCTGAGCGTTTATTCGTGGGGCACCGAAGAGCAGAAGCAAAAGTATCTCGTGCCGCAGGCAAAGGGCGAGAAGCTCGCGACGTTTGGCCTGACCGAGCCGAACGCGGGTAGCGACGTTGTTGGAATGCGCTCGCACGCTCGACGTGACGGTGATAATTGGATATTGAACGGCGAGAAGATGTGGATCTCGCTCGGCGATGTGGCCGATCATTTCCTCTTTTTCTGCTGGACGGACGCCGAAAAGCAGAAGGTCCGCGATCACAGCGGCATTTCGTGCTTTATCGTCGAACGCACAATGCCTGGTTTTTCGAGCGGTACGCTGCATAGCAAACTCGGCATTCGTGCCGGCAACACCGGCTACTTCTCGCTGCAGGATGTCCGCGTTCCGGCGGCGAATATGCTTGGGAACGAGGGTGAAGGTTTTAAGATCGCGATGTTCTCGCTTGAGAACGGACGCTACACGGTCGCGTCTGGGGCGACGGGCGTTATTCGTGCCGCACGTGACGCTTCGGTCGCGTACGCCAACACCCGCGAGGTGCAGGGCCAGACGATCGGCAATTTTCAGCTCGTCAAACAGAAGATCGCCAACATGGAAGCGGACTATCAGATGTCGCATCTGCTGTGGCTCAAAACCGGCTATCTCAAGAACGAAGGCAAGCCTTCGGCGCGTGCCGCGAGCCTTGCCAAATGGCAGGCGACCGTTCGCAGCGAGACCGCCGCTTCGATGGCGATCGAGATACATGGTGCGAATGGCTACACCAACGATTATCCTGTCGAACGCTACCTTCGCAACTGCAAAGCCGCCGTCATCTACGAAGGCACCCGCGATATCCACACCCTAATGCAAGCCGACTGGGCGCTTGGGCTAAAAAAGGAAAAAGCTGCCCGCGTAATACTGCCGCCCTACGCCGCCTCGGCCGCCGCGTAAAAGAGACCGCATTAACCGTTAAAAAGGCCGCGAGCAATTGTCCGCGGCCTTTTTTCTTGCCAGCCACCTTTCTATACCACGCCGTAGCCCAATCCGTTGACACACTCCCCTGCCAAAGCGTAAAGTGCTGAACTGAACTATTTGTTGATGAAACGATGACAACCGCGACGAAAATAACTTTGGGATTTGGCGCGTTGATCGTTCTTTTGATCATTTCCAACGTGGCGGTCATCTTGCCGCTGGAGTCGGTTGATGATGAGATCCGGGCCATGACAGAGGTAGGCCGGCCCCGCCGGGCCGCGGCAAAGGCGATGGAAGTTGGCGTCCTGTCTTACGCGCTCGCCGTTCGCACCTATGCTCAAACGAACGACCCGGAACATCAAAAGACTGCCGAAGATGCGATCGCCGAAGTCGAGACACAATATTCCGAATATGTCCGCCTCGCAGAGACCGAGCGCCACCGCATATTGGGAGATCAATTTCTGCCGCGTTGGGATGCCGTCAAGGAGAAAGGCAGGGCGATAACAAACGGTGGAATGAGATATTACGGCGAAACCGAGTGGCGTTCTTTGGCAGATAGCCGGAACGAACTACTACGCTTTCTGCGCGAAGAGATCCTGCCGGAATCACTATCGGATTACGATGCTCGAAAACAGATCGCCATCGGCAAAGTGTACGCGATCGAGCGATTTGTTGTTATCTTTTTTATCCTCTGTTTGATCATCGCGATCGTGATGAGCCAGGCCGTTGGACGGGCGGTGGTTCGATCTGAAAAGGAGGTCCAGAGCCGACGCGAACACCTGCGCGCGACTCTCTCGAGCATTGCCGACGCCGTCGTTACGACCGACACCGAGGGACGAATTACCTCGCTCAATGTCGCCGCGCAGCATTTTACAGGCTTGTCGGAGGCCGAGGCCATCGGCAAGCAGCTCAGCTCGGTGTTTGGGTTCATCGACGAGGCGACCGGAACGCAGGTTGAGAGTCCCGCCTTAAAGGCTCTTCGCGAAGGATCGGTCATCAGTTCGGACAGCGTTAAGCTCGCGACTCGGTTTGGGACCCAAGTTCCGGTAGAGGATCATGCTGCCCCCATCCTCAGTCCAAAAGGTGATGTTGTGGGAAGCGTGCTAGTTTTTCGTGATATTACAGAGCGCAAACTGTATGAACAAGAGCTAATAAGGATTCAGGAAGAACTTGATGTCCGCGTCAAACACCGCACCCACGAACTAGCCGAAACGCATTCCGAACTGGTCAAGGAAATGGAGGGCCGTGCGATCGCCGAACAACAGCGTATCGGGCTTCTCGGTCGGTTGGTGACGAGCCAGGAAGATGAGCGTCGCCGCATTGCCCGCGACCTCCACGACCAACTTGGCCAGCGTTTAACGGCATTGCGGCTAAAGCTCGCATCGCTAAATGCGGCCGCCGGTGACCATGAGATATTAACGCCTAAGATCAACCGGCTGCAGGAAATTGCTCTGCGCCTCGACGCCGAAGTAAGCTATTTAGCATGGGAATTGCGGCCATCGGCTCTGGACGATCTAGGTTTTGTGGCGGCGGTCGAGGCGTTTGTTCGGGAATGGTCGCGTCATTTTGAGATTTCGGCCGACTTTCAGGCAGCAAAGATCCCAAAACGGCGGTTTAGCCCGCAGATGGAGATCCATCTATACCGCATCACGCAGGAGGCTCTCAATAATATTGCAAAGCACGCGGGAGCCAGTCACGTCAGCGTCATTCTTGAGAAGCGCGGCGACCGTATTATACTGATCATCGAAGATGACGGTACGGGTTTTGTTCCGGGAAAAAGATCGGTTCCAGACAAATCGGGACGCGGCTTGGGCCTATTAGGGATGCGGGAAAGGGCGACGTTGATCGGCGGGGAAGTGGAGATCGAGTCCGCACCCGGAAACGGAACGACGATCTACGTCCGTGTGCCGCTCGCCGACGCAGTGAAAACCAAATCTGTATGAGCGACAAACTTAGAATTCTCATTGCCGAAGATCACCAGACGGTTCGCGAGGGCATTAAGTTGCTTGTCAACGCCCAGACCGACATGGAGATCGTAGGCGAGGCAAGCGACGGTGACATCGCAGTTGCCGAAGCCGAGCGGCTAAAGCCGGATCTGATCGTAATGGACATCTCGATGCCTAATATGAACGGCCTAAAGGCAACAAAACGGCTGCGTTCTCTAGGGCTCGATCTAAAGATATTGATCCTCACCCGTCACACCGACGACGGCTATTTGCAGCAGCTCATCAGCGCCGGAGCCAACGGCTATGTTCTCAAGCAAAGTGCTCCCGACGAATTGATCAACGCGATCCGCACGATCGGTTCGGGAAACGCATATGTTGATCCGAGCTTGCAGGGAAAGGTTTTGGGCAGCTATGCAGCCCGCTCTTCATCGATTCGCGGTGAAAATAAAAGCGACCTCACCGACCGCGAATCTGAGGTCATTCGTCTGATCGCACTTGGTTACAGCAACAAAGAGATCGCCGAGCGCATCGACCTCAGCGTAAAAACAATCGAGGCCCACAAAGCCAACAGTATGCGAAAACTCGGCATTTCAAGCCGCACAGACATTGTCCGCTACGCTATTCTCCAAAACTGGCTTCAAGACAACTAATATGAGTTGTCCAAACAGCCTCTCCGCATAGGGATTTTCCCTAATAAAGTTGTCCTTTTTCCCGATTTTCCCTAAAACTCCTAAACGGCATACTCATTACATCGAGGCAGCGATCGCATTTCTTTTGCTTGTGATGGGGCTGGAAATAGTTTGATCGCTACCTCGATGGTCAAGGGGGAACGGGCAAGAATATCTCCCACTTTCTTGCCCGATATCAGATCAAGGAGATAAAAAAATGGCTTTTGGAGAAACGACACGAGTAAGCAATACAGAATCTTATAGCAATTCTGCGTACGTTCCTTATATCGAGCGGGCACGAACTCAACGGCCAATTTCAACTTCGCAGTTATTAACCAACGATCACGGCAATACGATCCTTGACTCGTTAAAAAGGGAAATGGCCGCGATGATCGAACCCTATTTGCAGACGGTAGAACTGGATCAAGAACAGGTCTTGTTTCAGGAAGAGGACGATCTGGATGTTGTCTATTTTCCGCTGACGGCAGTGATCTCTGAGTTTCGATCTCTCGAAGACGGCCGTATGGTCGAGATCGCTGTAACGGGAAATGAAGGGGCGATCGGGCTGTCGAGCGTTCTGTCTGGTTCGGGCATCGCACACAATTACACGCAGGTATCGCAGGCCGGGACCGTACGGACGATCCGCGTTTCGCACTTAGAGCATCTACTCCATTCAAACGAAGCTCTGCGATATTCGCTTGGCCGGCACACGGACGTCTATATTCGGCAGATATCGCAAAAGGCGATCTGCAATATGTATCACTGCGTTAAAGAACGCCTCTGCACATGGCTGCTGATGGTTCAGGATCGTTCGGGTAGCAAAAAGATGAGCCTGACGCACGAACAGATGTCACGGATCCTGGGCGTTAATCGCCCGAGTGTCTCGCGAATGGCCCATGAGCTGCAAGAAAGCAATTTGATCCGTTATTCCCGTGGCGGAGTAACGATCCAAGATCGTGAACGCGTCGAGAACGCTGCCTGCGCATGTTATTTCGAGCTCGGCGGTCCGGCAGGTGCATTGCTGAACTAAGCTTTTAGAGTCCGCAAAAACTAGGTGCGGGAGACAGTTTGAACGGCGGGGCCGCCTGGTCCGGTCTGGCGGGAACCAACCACACCACCGAACACCCATCAATGTGTTCTTCCGGTTCCCGCCAAAGCTTTAAATCTATGGCAACCAGTTAGGATGAAATATTAGGAGAAAATTATGCTTTGGACAATAATACTCATACTTTTAGTTCTCTGGGCACTCGGATTTGGTGTCGCCGGAGCCGCGGTCGGAAATCTGATCCATATTCTTCTCGTAGTTGCGCTGGTTGTGCTAATTTTGCAACTGGTCCGCGGCAACAGAGCGGCATAGGCAGATAAGAAAGGCCACCTCGATCATTCGAAGCGGCCTTTTTTATTTTCTAGATCAAACTAGAACTATTCGGTTTCGGCTGTTCCTTTGCCGTCCTTGTAGAACAGAGTGACTTTGCTGATCTCGAGCAGGTTTAGATCTGTCCATTCGATCGTGTTTCCTTTCGAATCTTCAATTTTAAGGTCCCACTTTGCAGCTTTTTCAGTACGTTTGAACTTGATCTCAGTATTCTCCCCGTCACCAAGCACGTCCTTACCTAGGATATCTTCGCCCCATTCCTCACTGTCCGAAGGCGTAATGTAAAGGCTGCTGATGACCACACCGGTTTTGTTAATCAAATTGAAATCCTGAGCACCACCAGTTTGTGCTGGTGCAGTAGCCGCGTTAGTTGCGGTGTTTGCAGCCGTGTTGGCAGCCGTATTTGTATTGGTTGTGTTTGCTGCGGTGTTGGCCGGTTTGTTGGCGTTTGTGTTGTTACCGGTTGTGACCGAAGCCGTGCAGCCGATAAATCCTAGTGTGAGCGTCAAAACGCCCAGTGTTAAAATAATGTTTTTCATTTCAGTTTTCCTGTCCTCAAAGATTTTCTGATTTTGCCGGACAGCTCTTTCTTCTCTGTCCAGCAATCTCAAAATGTTAGCAGTTTTATATCCAATTGCAAGCAATAAAACAAAAAAAATGACCCGAATAAATTTCAGGTCATTTTAGAATTCACAGTGAGTGATAGATCTTACTTCTTCGCGGCGTTC
>JBEBGA010000524.1:0-1669 GCA_040081695.1 Pyrinomonadaceae bacterium | reverse complement strand
ATGTGTATAAGAGACAGACCTGATTCGATCCTCACGGCCGCCGTCGAATACAAACTAAATATCAAAGAAAATTCAGCCGTTGCCGCGTTTGCAGGCAGCGGCGGACATTTTTTGCCTCTTGCGTTTTGGTACCCGACGCCGAATAGCTGGTATTTCACACGCGGGGCGGATACAGCTCCTATGCGTCTGAAGGTTGTAGCTGCAAATGGCGCGATGGTCGTTGCGTCCGGTGCCGAAACCGCAGGGGCATTCGAGCAAAAGCTGAACGGCCAGCCATTTTTTGTTGCCGGCAACTGGGATATTTCAAATCAAAACGGCGTCTCGGTTTATGTGCCGAAAGGGGCGACGGCCGATGGACAAAAACGGGCAACGGAGCTTGCGGCGATAATGTCTGAGGCAAAGACATATATATCGGGCGTTCTGGGAAACGCACCTGATGTACCGCTGAGGATCGTCGCAAACCGTCGCGGCGGCGGTTACGGCAGCGGCGGAACCATCATCGTTGATGAAGCTGTATTCCGCAGATCTAAAGTTGATTCGCTCACGGCGATGAGCATTGCCGAATCGGTCGCAAGAATGTGGCTGGGCAATGCCGTGTCTTTGACTGGCGAAGGCAGCGGTGTGATCGGCGAAGGACTGTCACGATATCTTGCGACGCAGTTTCTCGAAAGCAAATACGGCAAAGACGTCGCCGACATCGAGCGTCTGCGGCAGCGAACGGCATATGCCGCTGTTTCCAAACGCGATGCCCCGATGGCAACGGTCTCACCGCTTGATGATTTCTATTATCCCGAGGTAGCTAACAAGGGAGCGATGGTTTGGCGCATTCTCGCCAAGCGTATCGGTGCCACACAATTTGCAACGGTTGTGAAAACCAATAGTGCGGACGGCAATCTAACGTTTGCGGAGCTTCGAGCAGCATTTGGTGAGCACAAAGAGCTGATCGACTATTTCTTTGATAACGTCACGGACATGAACCTGCTCGCAGGCATACCTCAGTCGAGTGGTGCCGAAACAAAGGTCGCCCTTCGCAATACCGGTGCGACCGATGTGACGATCGATGTGGTAGGGACGACTGCAGCGGGTGAGAGGCTCACTACGTCCTCAACAATAAAAGCGGTGAGCTTTGGCGAGGTGGTTTTCAGGTCGCCAAACAAGGTCGTCCGTGTCGAGATCGATGCCGACAAATTCTATCCGCAGACGGAGTATTCGGACGACATCGCTCCGCGGGAAACAACTGACAGCGATCCGCTGCTTGCGGCAAAACGGCATTTTGATAAACAAGATTTCGTTACCGCCGAAAAAACGGCAAGGACGTTGCTTGCGGGATTGCCAAGATTTGATGACCTGCGGGTTTTGTTAGGGCGGGCTTTGCTTGCTCAGGGTCGAAATGCAGATGCAGAAAGGGAATTTAGGGCGGTCTTGGATGAAAAACTTCCGACGTCGCGAAGCCTCGCTTGGGCAAATGTCGGCCTTGCCGACATCGCATCGAAAGCTAATCAAAACGATGCAGCGATCAAATTTGCCGAGGCAGCGATATTTGCTGACGCCGATTACGGAGCAAGCATGGCCGCACGCAATGTTCGAAATAAAATTGGCTTTACTTCGTCTGGAGATCCGGGAGTCAAGGCTTTCTTTGCCGAATTTGACAAGGCTGCGTCTTCTAATC
>JBEBGA010000170.1:0-6747 GCA_040081695.1 Pyrinomonadaceae bacterium | reverse complement strand
GGTCGCGGCACGCTCGCACCCGGCTCGATAGCCGATGTGACAATAATTGACCCCGAACTCGACTGGACGTACACTAACGCTGAGTCTCGTTCGAGATCGCGTAATTCCCCGTTCAACGGCTGGAGTTTTCGCGGAGCAGCGGTAGCAACCATCGTCGGCGGCAGAATTGTTTATCGACGCTAGTTGTGACAAATTATCGATTTCTACTGGAGGAGAATCACATGAGTCGACTTATTGTCCTAGCCACGATGCTGTCGTGCATTAGTATCGCCTCTTCGGCGCAGATCAAAAGCCGCTATTCCCCGACTTTCGGCGATGCCTGCAAGGAAAGCCTAAAGGTAATGGAAGATGGAGCAACAAAAACGTTTCGCGAGTGCCCCGGCGTTGCCAATTACCAAGTCGAATTTTTCTCAGGCGAGACGGTTAACCTTTTGAATGTGGTCACTCCCGAGGGCAGGAAAATTGGTACTATTTTCCCAGTTTCAAACGCGGCTTTTATCCGCAAAAAAGCGAGTTCGAATAGTGTGTCTATCGAATGGCGAGTTCGAAAGAAAGTGCCAATTGCATTGATCATTCCGGCTTATGTCGCAGAAGAAAATAATAACAACAGCGTCCGAGTCTTTAAAAAATATGTCCTTCGGCTCGATAATGAGAAATTATGTGTGACGAAGATCGTCGGCCCATCGCGTAATATGACATCGGTCTCTCGTAAAGCAGCCGATCTTTCTGCCGCAGCTCAGTGTATGGAACCAAAATGAAAAACTATATGAAACGGTCAATTCTATTTTCAATACTACTAATTTCCCTTTCTGTTGGCGCTTCGGGGCAGATGACCAGCGTTTACACGAGCACCAAAACCGGTGCCTGCCGAACGATCTCTTCAAATCCCAATGAAGCAGGTTCTTACGAAGGCGAATGTCCCGGAGTCGGCGGTTATAAGGTTCGTCTTATCGAAGGCGATATTCGCCAGACGATAAACATCATTGCACCCAACAAGAAAAAGTTCGAGCTTAATTTTTGGAGCTTTTACAGCGGATTTTCGGCAATTGGCGAAAAAATCGAATGGCGAACCAAAAAGGGCGTCCCCGTAGGGTTGATCGCCCGATACAACGTCGCCGGATCTGACGATGAACAAAAGAGCACCTCGTATCTGATGATCTCAAAGATCAGCAGGACCGAGTCGTGCGTCGTTGACGTCATAATGCCCGGCCCAAAACAGAACGAAGAGGCCCGCATTTCCGCCGATGCCGCAGCGACCAAACCCTGCAAGACACAGGACTGATCTAATAAACGAATCATGGAATTTCTTTCTGACCCGCAAGTCTGGATCGCATTTGGCACGCTCACCGTTCTCGAACTTGTCCTTGGCATAGATAATGTCATCTTTATTTCGATACTGTCCGGCAAGCTGCCTAAAGAGAAACAGGCAAAGGCTCGTTACATAGGATTGGCTCTCGCTCTGATAATGCGAGTGATCCTGTTGTTTTCGCTCTCATGGGTGATCGGGCTCGTCGCACCGCTATTCACGATTTGGGGACAGACGTTTTCGGGAAAAGACCTGGTGCTGCTGGTCGGGGGACTGTTCCTGATCGCCAAATCTACGCACGAGATTCACGGCTCGCTCGAGGGCGAAGAGGGCCACGAATCAAAAAAAGTCTACGCGGGCTTTGCGGGCGTTATCCTGCAGATCGTAGTTCTAGATATCGTTTTCTCGCTTGATTCGGTCATCACCGCAGTCGGTATGATCAGCGACCAATACGGCCCATACGGCATTTGGATCATGATCACTGCGGTTGTCATTTCGATCGCCGCAATGATGGCTTTTGCGGGCCCGATCGGAGCGTTCGTCCAACGGCATCCAACGGTCAAGATGCTCGCCTTATCGTTCCTGCTGCTGATCGGCGTAATGCTCGTTGCCGAAGGTTTTCATCAAAAGATACCAAAGGGCTACATCTATTTTGCTATGGCATTTTCGGTAATCGTGGAGATACTGAATATTCGGCTCCGCAAAAAGGCTGCCCCCGTACATCTGCACAATCAGTTTTCGGACGCGGATGAGAAAAAAGCGGTCGGCGGGTAATTTATCGACAACTCAGTAATTGCGTGGCGGCATCAATAAACATGGGCCTTCGCGGGTGTGATTAAGCATTACCATTCTCGTGGCATTCAAGGAGATAAATTCGATGTTTAGACTCGCTCGCATCTCGATATTTTCAGCGGTCATTCTCCTATCGTTGGTTCCACTTGCAATCGGTCAGGTCCACAAAGCTGTATCCGGCGCGGGTTGGCAATGGCCCGCACATACTGACGGCATAACCTACATACCGGTCTGTTGGGAAAATCCCACCGGCTGGGCGACTGAGACTAACCTCGTAAAAAACAAAATAGCTTCGACTTGGCAAAAAGTCGCCAACATCAATTTTTACGGTTGGGGAGCGTGTAATGCTGCGAGCAAAGGCATCCGAATCCTAATTACTGATACGCGTTCCAATTCGGGCATTGGCAAGTTTATGGACGGCAGCAAGGGCGGGATGGAACTCAATTTTACATTCAGAAATTTCGCTCCAAGCTGTCAGGCCGAAAATCGTCGTCCGTCTTGTATCACGACCGTTGCTCTGCACGAATTTGGTCATGCGCTCGGGCTGATGCACGAACAGGATCGTGCTGATTCGACTTGTAAGACGGAAAATACCGGCGGCGGAGGCGGCTTGCTTTTGACAGCTTACGACCCGGATTCGGTGATGAATTACTGTAATCCGCGTTGGATAAACGATGGCATCCTAAGTCCTCTTGATATCGTCGGTATCCAAAAACTGTACGGCGAACGCCGTGCGGTATCGCCCGGGAAACTAACGGTCATCGATACTCTAAATACCGCATCCGGCCAGACTTGGGAACACATCATTATGGAATTTGGATCCAACAAGATCCGCCGTGATTTTGCTCTAAACACCACGACAAAATCGGTGCGGCAATCCTGGACGTTCGGCGGCAGCGGCAAATATTGTTATAAACTCTGGTCAAATACCCGCTACACCGACGGCAAATATTACGATGGATATGGCGAGGGCTGTTGGACGCTCGAAGCCGGAAAAAATTACACCGTCGAGATCCAATTTAACAAAGGGACGGGGCAAAAGGCTTTTGATATCGTTTTAGTTGCGCCCGGCAGTTAACGAAAATCTAATAGCGGACTCGAGTTCTAGACGCTCACGTGAGATCGGGTGGTTAAACGCAAGCCGCCAGGCGTGTAGGCACAAGCGTTCAAATTCCCTGCCGCCTCGTTGCGTGTCACCGACGATCGGATGACCTATCAACTCGCAATGAATTCGCAGTTGATTTGTCCGCCCGGTAACCGGTTCTAGCTCGATGAGCGTCGTATCTGCGTATCTTTCCCGCACCCAAAACCGCGATTCCGAATGCTTTCCATCTGACTTTACGCTCCATTGTTTTAGCTCGGCAAACCGACCGATCGGGGCTTCGATCGTACCGTTTTCATCCTTAACAATTCCGTCAACAAGAGCGAGATAGCGCTTCTCAACATGCTTTTTCATCAGAGCCGAGCACATTCGCCGATGGGCGACCGCGTTTTTTGCAACAATGACCAAGCCCGAAGTTTGTTTATCGAGTCGATGGATCAATCCCGGACGGATCAATGTAGGTGAATTGATGTTGCAATGGTAAACGAGCGCATTAAGCATCGTACCGGTATTCTCACGATGTGAAGGATGGACGAGCATTCCCGCCGGTTTACTGACGACAATAATGTCGTCGTCCTCATAGACAATATCGAGGGGAATATTTTCGGGCCTCATCGCAGTTTCCCGCGTAGTGTCGACCGTGATCTCGATCAGGTCGTTTTCACGCAGTTTGTGGCCGATATTCTCATGCCGCCCGTTGACCTCACATCGCCCGGTTTTGACGATGTCACGCAGATACATTTTGCTGAGCCCGCTAAAATGGTCAAGCAAAAAATCCTCGAGCCGCATTTTCTGCGCCGCGAGCGGTACCTGTAATATCAGCCGTTCATCCACTCTCGATATTGTAGCGTAAGCTAAATAAATAGGCTGTTTCACCTCACCGAATTGTCGCGACTATCAATAACATCTATAATCAATTGTCCTACAATTTTGTCGTAAATGATCCGCAACGAGATAGACATTGTTTCCCGCATAACCGCTGTTACGCATGACCTAAAAGGCATCCGGACGGACAGCACAGCGATACTGCAGATATTGAGCGGCGAGATGTCGGCTGACCTCGGCTTTATTTGCCTGCGACACGCCGAGACCGGCCAGATCGATGTGATCGCCGCCGCTGGGATGGAAGCCGTTACCTTTCGCCGTCTTGAGGCCCGTGCCGCAAAAAGTGGCCTCGTCCGCGTTATGGAACGCGGCTCACCGCTGTTTTTTTCGGTCGAGAACGAATCCACACTTGGATTTCTCGATGACGGTTCGCCGCGTATCATCTCCTCCGTTCCGATCAAACTCGCGGGCGAATGCATCGGCTCGATCTCGCTCGCATTTAGCGAACCAAAAAGTATCTCTGACCGAGACATCGTCCGAATGCTCGAGATCACAGCCGCCCTCATCGCCCAACTTCTACGAGCCGAGCGGCTCGAACGCGAAGAGAGCCGCAAACTCGTCGCCGCAAATGTCCATCACAAACAAGAGCTCAAGGAAAAGTACGATTTCGGCAATCTCATCGGTAATTCCAGCCCGATGCGGCAGGTTCAGGATCAGGTAACGCAGATCGCACGGTCAAATGTCCCTGTGCTGTTACGAGGCGAAAGCGGCAGCGGCAAAGAGCTGATCGCAAACGCCATCCACTACAACAGCCTCCGCTCAAAACGTCCGTTCATCAAGGTTAATTGTGCCGCTATGCCTCAAACGATCATCGACGGCGAGTTGTTCGGCTATGAAAAAGATGCCTTTCCCGGAGCCTCAAAACAAAAACGAGGTTATTTTGAATCGGCCGATGGCGGCACACTATTTCTCGAAGAGATCGCCGATCTGCCGATTCAAACTCAGGCAAAACTGCTGCGGGTTATTCAGGAACGGGAGTTCGAACGTCTCGGCGGCGACGAAACGCTTCCCGTAAATGTCCGTCTGGTCGCTTCGACAAATCAGTCTGTCGAGGACGCTGTCGCTGCGGGCAAATTTCGCGAGGACCTCTTTTACGCCCTAAATGTTTTCACCATTTTCCTGCCGCCATTACGCGAGCGTAAGGCCGACATTCTGCTGCTTGCCGAGCATTTTGTCGAAAAATACGGCGGCGAGCACAACAAACATATCCTGCGGATCTCGACACCCGCGATAGATATGCTGACGGCGTATCATTTTCCGGGTAATGTTCGCGAGCTTGAAAACGTTATCGAACGTGCAGTGATCGAGTGCGATTCAAACGTGATCCACGGCCACCATTTGCCGCCGACGCTGCAAACCGCCGAGGTCAGCGGTACCGCAATGCGTGTCACGCTCGAATCTGCCGTCGCCGCATTTGAACGCGACATGATACAGGACACGCTCAAATCCACACGCGGAAACATCGCGCGCGCGGCGGTCACGCTCGACTCGACCGAGCGGATCTTGGGCTATAAGATAAAGAAATACGGGATCGATCCGCGACGATTTAAGCAATGAAACGAGATGACCAATTGATGAGCAGCCTGCCCGATGCGGAGGCCGCACGGCGGTTTCTCGGCCAATTGGCAGAGGCTCATCTGGCAGGTTCCACAAAGCTACTCAAAAACGAGGCTTTGTTGTCTGACGTTTTGACGCTTGTCTCTTTTAGCCCTCTGCTTGCGACAACACTGCTACAAAATCCTGGTTATTTTTGGTGGCTCGACCGCAAACGGCGCGAATCAGGTGTTCGCGGCAAAGACGAGCTGCTCGAATCGCTCGCGCGTTTTACGCTCACAAATTCACAGCTCGAACCGCAGGTACTGTTTGCCAGATTTCGCCGCCGCGAACTGCTTCGTATTTATCTCCGCGACATCCGCCGCCTTGCGACCATTGCCGAGATCACGGAAGAGATCTCAAGTCTCGCCGATGCGATACTCGAATCCGCATTACAACTCGCACGCCGCGAGATGGACAATCGTTTTGGCCAGCCGCAGGAAACCGACGAAAAGGGGCGGTTTATTCCGGCACGGTTTTGCATCGCGGCACTAGGCAAGCTTGGCTCACGCGAGCTAAATTATTCTTCCGATATTCTTTTACTCAGCCGAAGGCTCGACCTCCGGTAGCGGCTCACGCGGCCAGGTCACCAACCGCGAATATTTCGTCAAACTCGCCGAATACGCAACCAAACTTGTCGGCCAACAAACCGGCGAAGGTGCCGCCTATCGAGTCGATCTGCGTCTGCGCCCTCACGGTTCGCTCGGGGCGATCGCCATCTCTCTCGCCGATATGGTGCGTTATTATCGGACTGATGCAAGGGCTTGGGAACGTCAGGTGCTGATCCGCTCGCGCGGTTGTGCCGGCGATATCGAATTATTCAAAACGTTTTTTGCAGAGGTCGAGGATCTTGTTTTTTCTAAGAAAGAAACGGTCGAAACGGCTCTTGCGAATGTCCGCCAGTCAAAAGAGCAGATAGACCTCGAACAGGTCAATCGCCGCGGCTTTGATGTAAAACTCGGACGAGGCGGCATACGCGAGATCGAGTTTCTCGCGCAGGCACTGCAGCTCGCCTACGGAGGTCGCGACAAATGGCTTCGCAGCCCGCACACGCTCATCAGCCTTGTAC
>JBEBGA010000169.1:0-6748 GCA_040081695.1 Pyrinomonadaceae bacterium | reverse complement strand
GCCGGTACCAAGTGGCATCTCAACGACCTTTATCTTAAATCGCCGGCAGAGACGGTAAAGATCCGTCTCGGTCAGTTCGCGCTCATTCCAGCCGATCTTCAGATGTTGTATTTTTTCGGTGAGAAATCGCATAGCGTGAGACTGTATGTGTTATTGATGCGACATTGTATCACAGATACACATCCGCGCCAATACTGAATTAATCAGTCAGCGAACGATCGAGCACACGCTTGGCATCGTTGACCGCCGCGATCTTTTCTTTGGGCGAAAAGCTTTCCCAGCCGCGAAAGAAAACGACACCGAAATCTTTTGGATATTCACGCCCTTCGAATGCGAACCAGTCGCTCATTACACGCTGCGGATCGTCCGTTCCGGCAAGTGCCCCGGCAACGTCAAATTCGTCGATCGTCCCCAGATCCGTCACACCGCTTTCACGTGCGGCAAGCCGCTGATCGATCATCTCGGCGATCTTCGCCTCGATAAACTTGCCTAAGCCCACCGGCGGCGTCTGTCCGGCGTACATATCGCCGGTCCCAATGAGCAGCCAATTGAGCGAAACGCCGGTCTCGGTAGCGATCTTTATCAGCACCTCGGGAGCCGGCAGACGGCCTTGGTAATAATTGCGTACCGTCGCGTGAGGTATGCCGAGCCGTCGTGCGACCACCGCCATCGAGGCGTTGCCAAAGGCCTTTCGTAGCCTGAGGATAAATTCATCGTTCATAAATGCTCGTGAAACGTATGTTTTGGTCTTCACAGCAAATGTTACTATCGCTAGCCCAAAAACACCAACCGTCACGCTCGCTCCTTGACATGGGCCGACTCGGAAACGTATATTCTGAAATTCGGCACTGCCGAAATTTCGCATGGTTCTTGCCTGCGTTATTTGAAATCTCACCCATGCCGTCCTAGCTCAGTTGGTAGAGCATTCGATTCGTAATCGAAAGGTCGTCGGTTCGACTCCGATGGACGGCTCCATATCGAAAAAAGGGCGTTGTTTTGTGCAACGCCCTTTTTCTACCTACCAATTAGCATGAAACTAATGCGGCCGCAGACTAAATGTCGAACGTGCACGCAAATCCGCGGGGCTGAGCATGGCTTCGGTCTTGGCGCGTTTCACGCGTTTTGCTACAGGGGCCTTTTCGGTGTGCTCATGCGGGTGGCCTACCACTCCCGGCAGCACACACATCATCCCGACGAATACCAATCCGAACGACACGAACCCAAAGGCCGTGATCGCAAACATCGACATCGCTCCGCCAAGCCAAACAACCCCTACCGCTATCGCAAATAATGCCCAAAGGAATGAATAAAATTTCGGTGTCATGATCTTATAAGAACCTCCGTTATAGTTTGGCTCGAACGATATTTGCCGATGCCGCTGTTTAATATCGCAAGTGGCGTTCCGCACATAAAAGTCAATGTTTATCGATATCAGAGCTTATGGAACCGTGCGAAAAAATCCGCGTGTCCGTATGTTTTTGCGTGATTTTTCGCACGCAATAGATCTCGAATGGACGGCTACAAGCTCAGTGAATACCGATATCGACAGCGATCCGGCTATTAGCCCGGGCTGCGATAAAAGGTATGCCGATTGCATATATATAGGGGATAGGTACGGAGGCAAAAACGATGAAGATATTACTTGGAACAGACGGGTCAGATTACAGCAAAGAGGCGGTCGAGCAATGTTGCCGACTTTTTGCGGGACGCACCGATCTTGAGGTTAAAATACTGGCGGCATATGAGGACGCTTACGCGATCGCAAGCGAGCCTTTTGTCATATCCGAAGAGTTTTATCAGGCTGCCACTGACGCGGCATACGCTCAGGCCGAGAGCTCGGCAAACGAGGCGTTAGAGATCTTTAAGACGCGCTTCCACGACGCACCTCTAATTATCAACACACAGATAGTCAATGGAGATCCCGGGCAACAGCTCGTCGAGATCGCCAAGGCTTGGGATGCGGACCTGATCGTTGTCGGTTCGCATGGACGCGGATTTTGGGGCCGGCTGCTCGGTTCGGTGTCAGACGGCGTGACGCATCATTCGCCATGTTCGGTGCTGGTCGTGAGAAAGGGGGCGTAACGATCAGGATAAAAGTTCGGCAAGTGTCGTCAGCAATTTCTCGGCGGTAAAAGGTTTTGGCAATAGGTTTTCAACGCCAAGCTTTTGCAGTTCGGCGGACTGATCTTCGTTGATCATACCGCTCATTGCGACGATCTTGAGTGCGAGGTCATTGGTTCGCAACTTGGCGATCATCGCAGCTCCGTCCATATTTGGCATCGCCATATCGGTCAGCACCGCAGCGATATCAGCCTTATTCTGCTCATAAACATCCAGAGCTTCACGCCCGTCGGCGGCCGTCACCGTTCGGTAGCCGTTTGCGGAAAGCGTAGCGGCCGTGACCTCGCGAATACTCTCTTCGTCATCAACGACGAGTATCAGTTCACCGTTGCCTCGAGTAGTCCCCTTGTCACCGCCGGTGGTGGTTCTCACAACGTGCTCCTCAGCTGACGGTAAGTAGATCGAAAATTTTGTCCCCTTTGCGGGTTCACTGTAAACGTTGATAAATCCGTCATGGCTCTTGACGATAGTCATCGTCGTCGCAAGCCCCAGCCCCGTTCCCTTGCCGACATCCTTTGTGGTAAAAAATGGGTCAAATATCCGGTTGATCACGTCCGGGCTCATCCCGGTACCGTTGTCGGTGATCGTCAGCACTAGATAGCTGCCGGCCCGGGCGTCGATATTCATCCGCGCGTAGTTGTCATCGATAGCGACGTTGCCCACGTGAATTGTGAGTGTGCCGCCATCGGGCATCGCATCACGTGCGTTGAGGCAAACATTCATCAAGACCTGATGGATCTGTGTCGGATCCGCGGAGATAGTCCACAGCTCAGGCTCGATCTCGTATTCGAGCTTGATCGAACGCGGCAGGGTTTCTTTGAGCACAGAGACGATCTCTTTTATTAAATGTTTGAGATTTACGGTCACGCGTTCGCCGGCCATCCCGCGGGCAAAGGTCAGAACTTGTTTTATCAGGTCAGCACCACGCTCGGCGTTTTCCTTTATCATTCCCACCCAGCGGGTCGTGTCCCCTTCCGGATTGGTTCGCATCATGTCGGCCGCCATCATTATGGGCGAGAGAATGTTATTTAGGTCATGAGCGATGCCGCCCGCGAGCGTGCCGATCGATTCCATTCGCTGAGCTCGAAGCAGGTGTTCCTCGGTTCGTTTCTGATCCGTAATGTCGGTATTTATGATCAGGTAATAGTCGGGCTCACCCGCATCACTTCTTACCAGTGTCCAACGGCTCTCGGCGATGATCCGCTCGCCGCTGCGAGTGGTGTGCCGCGACTCGGCTTTCAATTCGTCGGATGCCTCAAGCGATCTGATCGTTTTTTCAAGCTCCCGGCGATCGCCGCCGCAGAGCAGATCGGCAATATGCCGGCCAAACGCTTCGTCCTCAGACCAGCCATAAACCCGCTCGGCACCCTGATTCCAGTACAGCACCTGATGATTTAGGTCACTGACGATAATGGCGTCCTGAGCTTTGTCGAGCAGCGATGCCTGTTGAAGAATGCGGTCCTCAGCAAGCTTTCGTTCGGTGATCTCATAGCGGATCGCAACGTATTGAAACGGCTTTTTATGCTCGTCGATCAAGGGCACGATCGTCGTATCGACCCAGTAGATCGAACCGTCTTTTGCCCGGTTGCACAGCTCCCCACGCCAAACATCGCCCTTGGCAATGGTCGTCCAGATATTGCGAATAAACTCTTTTGGGTGGAATCCGGAGTTGATGATCCGATGATCCTGGCCGATCAGCTCATCGCGGCTGTAGCCTGAGATGTCGCAAAATTTATCGTTAACGTAATTGATCCGGCCGGTCTGATCGGTCATCGCGACGATGGCGGATTGGTCGATGGCATATTTGAGATCGGACAGCTCCTTGATAAGGTCCTGTCCGACGCCTAACTGTACGCTTGGTGAAATTTGTTCAGCCATCCTGATCGTCGCTGCTGCCACGCATTTCAAAACCGGCTTTACGCAGTTTGTATCTCAATTGATCGCGTGAGATGTCGAGCAGTTTGGCGGCCCGCGTCAAGTTGCCGTTGGTCCGTTCGTAAGCCTGCTTGGCAAGTTCAAATTCGACCGACTCGAGCGATACTCCGGCCGCCGGCAGGAGGATCGTCGAAGAACCCGGATGTGCGACCGCCTGGACCCCGACCATATCGGCGGGTAAATGTGCGGCGGTAACGACCTCGCCGTCCTCAAGGATCGACGCCCTCTCGATAACATTGCGCAGCTCACGGACGTTGCCGGGCCACGCATAATTCAAAAAGATCTTTTCGACATCCTTTGCCAAACCGCTGAGCTGCTTGCCTCGTCTCTTGAGATTTGCCTTTTTGATGTAGTGATCGGTCAGTTGCAGCACATCGCGGCCGCGTTCGCGCAAGGGCGGAATATCGACCTGTATGACCGACAAACGAAAATAGAGGTCGAGACGAAAGTTGCCGGCCTTACATTCCTGTTTAAGGTTGCGGTTGGACGCAGCAATAATGCGGGCGTTGAGCTGAATGTCCTTGAGCCCGCCGACGCGACGAAATGCTCCTTCTTCGAGCACCCGCAGCAGCTTTGCCTGCAAAGCAAGCTCCATCTCGCCGATCTCGTCGAGAAAGATCGTCCCGCCATGGGCCTGCTCAAACAGCCCCTCTTTACGCGCCTTAGCGTCCGTGAATGCACCTTTTTCGTAGCCAAAAAGTTCGGATTCGATAAGGTTCGCCGGCAATGCTGCACAGTTGATGGCAAGATACGGAGCTCTCGCACGCTCAGATGCAAAGTGGATCGCACGGGCGAATAGGTCCTTACCGGTGCCGGTCTCGCCGTCTAATAATATCGAACCGACCTCTGACGCAGCGACACGGCGGGCAAGATCCTTGGCCCGTTCCATCGTCTCAGAATCGCCGATTATCTCGTCAAAACTAAAGCCTCGCGAACGTTCTGTACGAGCGTGTTTAACCTCTTTTCTGAGTGTCTCTGTTTCGAGTGCATTGCGAAGCGTTACCCGCAATTCTTCCAATTTAACGGGCTTGCCGATAAAATCATGGGCACCTCCGCGTAGCGCCGCAACCGAATTTTCGACATCGACGTTGCCGGTGATCATGACAACTATCGCTTCGGGGTTAATGAATTTGAAATACTTTAGTGCATCAAGGCCCGAACCGTCCGGCAGATCTATATCGAGCAAAACGATAGTCGGTTCGGCCTCAGAAAACATTTTTTTGGCGGATGCGACCGTGTCCGCCTCGACCGTCTCAAATTCCCACACACGTAGGGCTTCGACGAACGCCATTCGTACAAAACGGTCGTCATCTACGATCAATACCTTGCCTGCGGTCTCTGCCATTAACGTCAATTTGAGCTTGGAGCTTCTATCTCTGCTCTAAGCTGCTTTATCGCCTGATTGCCCGGATCAACACTCTCCAATCGAGCGAGAGTCGCTTTTGCTTTTGCCGTATCTCCCTTTTTATTATACGCCACTGTCAAATTTTGCAGGGTCTGGATGTGGTTAGGATCTTTTTCAAGCGAGCGGTTAAATTCCTGGATCGCCCGGTCATAATTTGGCGGACTGCGAAAAACAAACGTCAGCCCCAGGTCGGTGCGGACGTTGACGTCGTCGGATTTTTTGGCAAGAGCGGCCATGTACCATTTCTCTGCCTCTTCGTAATGCTCGCCGTCAAAATTGGCGTTGCCAAGGTGGACGAGCACCTCGCGGTCATCCGGCTTTAGCTCGTACGCTTTTTTGAGATACGTGATCGCCTCGTCAAAACGATTGATCTGATAATACAGCTCCGCCGCCTTAAGCTGGGCGTCCGCGTCATTTGGCGACTGCTCAGCCTTACTGACAGCAGCGAGCACCTCCGTCTCCATGCCGCCCTGTCCGGTCATGTCGCCGCCCGCTCCGCTGATATCCGGATGCCCTGGTGGCATGTTCGAATTTGCCGACGCTAACTGTGCGGACGGCATCTGAGCGGCCGGTGTTACGGTCGTCTGGTTTATTGAATTAGCAAAGTAAAAACCCACGACCAACCCCGCGATCAGCCCCGCGACACCAAAGAGAATTTTGTCCTTATTCATTGTCTATGCGTAAGAATGTAGTCCCGGCAGCAGATAGCTCACCCCGAGATAGGTAAAAATAATAAAGAGAAATGCGACCACCGCAAAGTAAGCCGACCGGCGTCCCCGCCAACCGTAGGCGATCCGCGAATGTAAGAAACCGGCATAGGTCAGCCACGCGACCAAAGCTCCAACTTCCTTTGCGTCCCATCCCCAATACCGTCCCCACGATTCATTTGCCCAAACGGCACCCGTGATCAGCAATAATGCGAGGCCGGCAAACGTCACGCCCGCGAGCTTATACATCAGCCCGTCAAGCCTTTCGGCAGACGGCAACAACGAACGAATTCGCTCGGTCTTGATGCCAAAAAGCACGACAAAGAAAGTGCCCGCAAACGCCGTGATCAGGGCTGCAAGCTCGACCGGATTGGCATTGAGGCTCAGGTGCAGCTGCGGGCCGTTCTCGGTGACCCATTTATTTGCAATGTCATATAGCTGCTGCTGGCCGAGCGACGCGATCTGCGCCTGCGGCATATCCTGCTGCTGGAGCATCCAAACGGCAAACTTTTGATATTGTGCCGTACTGATGAGCGAGACGACATTTTGCAAAGTTTTGAGTTGATAGACGAGCATCGCG
>JBEBGA010000523.1:0-1675 GCA_040081695.1 Pyrinomonadaceae bacterium | reverse complement strand
GTCAAAAACATTGCCGCCAAAATGACCACTGATAAAGTTAGTTTGTTGATGTATTGTTTAGTAAAAATAAATCCGCTTTGCATATTGAAATATCCTCCGACAAGCTAAAGCGGAATCAGTTTTAAAAACGTATCAGTTTTATCCGTTCACCTCAAAAAAAGATTCAGCGCTCGCTGCGTTGAAAATCACGCAGCGAACGCTGACAATCACCTGATCTAGATTGCGCCTGTAGCAAGTTTCAGTTGCCTTCGGACTGGTTATTACTACTTACCGACAGTGTCGAGAATTGCCTGAGCGGTCTGCTCGATGATTGCCGAGATGATATCGTCGCCATCCGCTTTTGCTTTTGCCTTGAACTGCCTGGCAAGTGGTGAGCTATTATCGATCGTTGACTGTAGTTTGAGGTCGAGCGTCAGTTCGTCCTTGTTCTTGACGCTGCCCGACAAATTTCCAGCAGTAACGATAGCCGTTGTCGCCATTTGGCCGGCGATATTTCCAACCGCACTTCCAGTGTGCCCGATGCCGGTTTGACCTATCGTCTGGGCCAGCATTTTGCCAAACCCGAAACCGCCACCGCCTTTCTTATGCGCGGCGTTAATCTGAAGCACGTAGTCGCATTCTTTCTCCTTAGCTTCGCCTGCCTGGGCAGTGACAAGCTTGGCCTCGAGCGGAACGATCTCGACCTTGGTGCCTTTAAGATACTGACCGAGTGTGTTCTGAACGGCCGCCGAAAGATCGTTGGCTGAAATGCCTTCACCGACGGCCGTTGTCTTTATTGCAACGCCGATGCGAACTGTGCCTGGCGTCTTAGCTCCGACGACTGCGGATGAATTGTCTGTTTTGGAGGCCGCGTTCCTAATGTTTGAGCTAATGGCTGACGAAGAGCTGCTCGAATAACCGCTTCCGTTTCCACTGCCAGGGCCGCCGTCACCTGTGTAGGACGTTCCCGACGAGCCGCCGGCGTACATCTGCGTAGCATCCTTTGCCTCACGATAATCTGACGGGGCTTCGAACAACGACTGGTCGAGCGTGGCTTTTGAAAGTTCGACAACTTCCTGGGTCATCGCGTACGTTTCTTTACCTTTATCGTCGAACATCGTCATTTTCTGGATCAACGGATAACCGGATTTAGCAGAGCCGATGGTTTTCGGAACGATTTTGTCGCGACAGCCACCGCTTTTGCCACCGCCCGTGGATCGATACGAACGTTCCTGAGTGCAGGCGAGGCCGAATTCGGCGTCGATCACCCACATGTCCATCTCCATCTTTGATTTTGTCGGGTTGCAAGAGTCAGGCGACGACTCGGTCTCAACGGTTTGGATAATGTGTCGCGCCGTGAAACCGAACATCTGACGTCGCTCGCCGGTGTCTTTGATCGTCGTGGTGATGTACATCGTGCCACCTTTTGTTACAGGCAAAGACTTTCCGGCCGTGCTTATCGGCGTCGGTTCGCCGACCGAGTCGTCGTCGTACAGATTGACCATGTAGGTTTTTGTCTGCGGATTTAGCTGTAGGTCGCGGCCGAGATCGCACATTGTGATCGAGACCATCATTCCATTCATCATCTCGGTACGGCTGCGTTTGCCCTTAATATATGTCGCGTTTTCGGTTGTCTGGCCGCTCATCGTCTGCCGCGATTTGATCTTAACGTCGGCGAATGCGGTCGATGCTAAAG
>JBEBGA010000168.1:0-6805 GCA_040081695.1 Pyrinomonadaceae bacterium | reverse complement strand
CCGTCGATCGTCTGACGACCGAGCGATACGGCATTCCGTCGATCCTGTTGATGGAAAACGCCGCCAACGCCGTTGCACGCGTCGTTATCGAAAAGCTCGGCGGTTCGGTCGTTGACAAGGAGGTTATCGTTCTTTGCGGCATGGGGAATAACGGTGGTGACGGAGCCGCGATCGCAAGGCTCTTGGCGGACGCGGGAGCTACTGTCTGCGTCGAGATATTCGGAACGGTCGCCGAAACATCAGGTGACGTCCGCATTAATTTTGACCGCCTGTCGTCGCTGCCCGGCATTACTGTCAAAGAAATGCGTGCCGAATTGGACGATTACGGTGTTTCAGAGTGGATAGCGAGATCTGACTACGACTATGCGGATGTGGTCGTTGACGCTTTGTTTGGTACGGGGCTGACTCGCCCACTCGGCGAGTTTTACGCTGAACAGGCTGATATTCTAGAGCGTTGGAGGAATAGCCATGGCGGCAGGCCACTGATAGTTTCGGTCGATCTGCCGTCTGGATTGAGGGCTGATGCATCGGAACTGATCGGGCCGTCTTTTCGTGCTGACGTTACAGTTACATTTACTGCACCAAAGGCTGGAAACGTATTGGCGGGAGCGGCAGGTTTTAATGGCGAACTGGTGATAGCGGAAATTGGCTCACCGCTCGACTTGCTCGATGAACAGCCTTCTCAAGTTTACCTAACGGAATCAGAAGACGTTCTCGAATGGCTGGTAGCTTCGAAATTCACGGATATTTCCTACAAAAACACACGCGGACATTCGCTCGTGATCGCGGGTTCGGAGAATTATTCAGGAGCGGCGGTTTTGGCAGGGAATGCGGCGATGCGTTCGGGAGTTGGTTTGGTGACGGTTGTGACGCCGAGTTCGTCGAAAGAATCAGTTACCTCAAGGGTTTTGCCGGAGGTGATGGTTCGCGGAGCTAGCGAAACTGAAAATGGAGCGATCTCAGAAGCGGCGTTTGATGAGATAAGCGACTTGCTCGAAAAAGCTGGTTCGATTGGGATAGGCTGCGGTTTGTTGCAGGATGCGAGTACGAAAGCGTTTCTAGAAAAAGTCATAGAAAGTCGCAGTCAGCCGGTTATTGTTGATGCCGATGGGTTGAATTTGTTGTCGCCGTGGCAAGCGAACTGGCCGCCCGCTCACGCAGGCGGTTCTGACATTATTCTCACGCCCCATGAGGGCGAGTTTATGCGGCTGCTTGGGACTGACGACAAAGATGTTATTAAGGATCGCGTAGCGGCTGTTCGTGATTTTGCTGTTAAGAATAATGTAATTCTCGTGCTGAAAGGCGAGCGTGTATTGATCGGTTCGACGGATGGCCGTGTGGTTGTAAATCCGACAGGGAACTCGGGGCTTGGGAAAGCGGGGAATGGCGATACGCTGGCGGGCATTGTGGCCGGATTTGTCGCCCAGGCAGGGCGATTTGAGATCGATATTTTTGAGACCGTCGTCGCAGCCGTTTATGTTGCCGGGATGGCAGGTGATATCGCAGAAAAGAAATACGGTAAACGTGTAATGACAGCTTCCGATGTAAGGGAGTGTCTGACGGACGTTTTTGCGGGGTTGGAAAAGAATTAGGACAGGATGGACGAAAGAGAAACAATTTCCAAAACAGCCGACGAAACATTCGCCCTTGGTGAACGCGTTGGTGCGTCACTCGCCGGTGGCGATGTTGTACTGTTGTACGGTGGTCTTGGTGCGGGCAAGACTTTGCTGACGAAGGGCATTTTGAACGCGCTTGAGTTTGATATTGACGAGGTCACAAGCCCTAGTTTTACTCTGGTAAATTTGTACAGGACCGAGAAGTTGGACGTTTATCACATCGATCTATGGCGGCTCGATGGCGGAAACGATGTCGCGGCGGCAGTTGGACTCGAAGAGATCCTTGAAAACGAAAATGCGGTGACTATCATTGAGTGGGCAGATCGGTTGGGGGAACTATCTTTTCCCAACAATACGGTAAAGGTCAAGATCGACGGTGACGGTGACGAGCCGCGACGAATACGGATTGAACCAATGAATATGTAACATTTACGTCAAAAAGATTTAACATTGAAATTCTTTCTTATGGCGGCGGCTTCTTTTATAATCGAGCCCTCCATATATGACTCTAACGGATACGAAAAGCTCAAGGTCAAATAAAAAGGTCGAGACCGTCGTGCAAGCCGCCGCTGAGGTGGATAGCAGGACGCTCTTTAACCGTGAATTGAGCTGGCTCGAATTTAACAGCCGCGTGCTTGATGAGGCGACCGATGAGAGCTTGCCGGTGCTTGAGAGGCTCAAATTTCTCTCGATATTCTCGACCAATCTGGACGAGTTTTTTATGATCCGCGTTTCGGGTCTCAAGGAACAGATCGCCGAGGGCATCGGCGAAACGTCGCCGGACGGGTTGACCGCGTCCGAACAGCTTGCCGAGGTGTATAAACGCCTGCGTCCGATGTTAAAACGGCAAGTCGCTTTTTTAAGTGACAATGTTTTACCGGCGCTCAAAAAAGCGGGGATATCAATCGAGTCATATGCTCGTTTGAACGTCAAAGAAAAGCGGCTGCTCGACAAATATTTTCGCAATAATTTGTTTCCGATCCTCACGCCGCAATCGGTAGATTCGTCCCATCCATTCCCATATATTTCGAATTTGAGCATCAATCTCGGTTTGTATATCGAGCCGGACCGGACATTTACGCAGGCAAATCTCAAGCACCTTTTCAAACAAAAGCGGTTCATCCGTATCAAATTGCCCGCGACCGTACCGCGTTTGATACCGATAAATGAAAAAACGGGCCGCTACGCGTTGCTCGAAGAGGTCGTCGCGGCAAACGTCGCCGAGCTTTTCCCGCATATGAAGACGAGCGAGGCTTTTCTTTTCCGCGTGACGCGCGATGCGGATATCGAGCTTCGCGAAGACGAGGCTGGCGATCTAATGCGAACGCTCGAACGTGAATTGCAGCGCAGGCGGGACCGCTTTGCCGTGCGGCTAGAGGTAGCTGCGGCAATGCCCGAAAAGATGGTCAAGCTGCTCGCGGCCGGCACCGGGCTCGCCCCGGAAGAGATCGAACGGGTTGCCGGGTTCGTTGATATTCCCGATCTGATGCAGCTTTATGGTTTGGACAGGCCTGACCTGAAAGAAAAGCCGATCACGGCGGTCGTGCCGGCTCCCCTGCAAAAGAAAGAGAATATTTTCGACATTATTAAGAAACAGGATGTGCTGCTGCATCATCCTTATACTACGTTTGGTACGGTTTCGGATTTTATCGCCGAGGCGGCTGAGGATCCGAGCGTTCAGGCGATCAAGATCTGTCTGTATCGCACGGGAAAAGATTCGCCGATAGTTAATTCGCTAATGCGGGCGAGCCGTCTGGGCAAACAGGTGACGGCGCTGGTCGAGCTAAAGGCACGCTTTGACGAGGAAAACAACATCGAATGGGCCCGTCGGCTGGAAAACGAAGGCGTTCACGTCGTCTATGGCATCAGTACCTTAAAGACACACTCAAAAGTCCTGCTCGTCGTCAGGCGTGAAAAAGATAAACTCGTCCGCTATGTGCACCTAGCAACGGGAAACTACAATCCCATCACCGCAAAGATCTATACCGATCTCGGCCTGCTGACCGCCGATGAGGAGATCGGCGAGGACGCATCGAGCCTCTTTAATTTCCTCACAGGCTATTCACAGCAACATAAATACAAACGGCTGATCGTCGCTCCGCTCAATCTTCGCGAACGCCTGATCGCCCTCATTCGCCGCGAAAAGAAAAATAAGCTCGCCGGTAAAGAGGCACGGATAATTATCAAAGCCAACAGCATCACGGATGTCGAGCTGATCAAAGAGCTTTATGCCGCGTCGCAAAGCGGGGTTGAGATCGATATGATCGTTCGCGGCATTTGTGCTTTGCGGCCCGGTGTTAAGGGGATGTCGGAGAATATTCGCGTCCGCTCGATCATCGGACGGTTTCTCGAACACAGCCGCATTCTGTATTTTGCAAACGGCGGCGGCGATGCCGAGGAGATCTATATCGGCAGCGCCGACCTGATGCACCGCAGCTTTGACAGCCGCGTCGAGGTCGTCACGCCTATCCTCGATCCGGAGATCAAAAGTTATCTAAAAGATCAGATGCTTGAGGTTTATTTGAAGGATGAGACAAATGCACGGATCCTGAATTCGGATGGCAGTTACAAAGAGCTTGCTGATAGAAAAGGCGGAGGGTTTGATTCGCAGATGTCGTTTGTCGGAAAAGCTGATCTTGACTAGACGGCCTTCGATTTATCAAATCGCGACTCAAAAACACCATTAACATCGTTGCCGTACTTGAGAGTCAGTCGCGGATAACCGCGTGATTCTGTGACAAGTTTATCGGCTCCAAGTTGTTTCTCAACCGCAAGAATATCCTCGATAGCACCCTCGATCTCCATATAATAGCCAAACGGCAACTCGTCTAGCACGACCTCAACATTGCCAAAATGCCATGCTTTGCGGTGCTTTTCGTAAATTACGGAGAGTTTGTAGCCGAGCTTTTCTATAATGCTTTCGGTCGCATTGACGTCGGAAACATCGGTCTCAAATTCGATCTGATGTTTGAAATCATTCTCGGTCGGGACCTTTTCTTTGTAAGTCAGGATCGTGCGGGCATCAGTTTTGCGAAGCCGCAGCACCGCTGCTTTTCCGTCGAGCAAACCGCCCCGGTGCAGGAAATTTTCCTCAAACGTCTCATAAGTGAACTCCGCACCGAGTTCGCCGAGCTTTGCGGTCAGCTCGACAAGCCGTTTTTTATCTATCAGATACTTTTTTTCGATCTCAATTGCCATTGATCAACCTGCTCCATGTGCGGCACAAACATCAATTCTAAAGGTTAAGTCGAGACTGGGCAAATTGCGTCCTTGCTGAGGCTGGGGCTTGACTTAAACGCCTCATTATTGAATACTTGAAAAAAAGGTCAGGATTTGTTGCCGACCGAAATATTAGGAGTAAATACGAAATTATGCCATATCCAGAACCAATGATATACGGAATGCGGGCCGAGCTTGCAAACCTTGGAATTGAAGAAGCAAAGACGACCGAGGCTGTTGACGATGCGGTCAAAAACACTGACGGGACGTTGATGGTCGTTGTTAATTCGGTATGCGGCTGTGCTGCGGGCGGCGTTCGTCCGGGTATCGCGATGGCGTTGGCAAATTCGCCAAACGTCCCTGAGCGTTCGATCACCGTATTTGCCGGAGCAGATATCGATGCGACCGAAACGGCCCGTGAATACTTTACCGGCCACATGCCGACGTCACCGGCGATCGGATTTTTGAAGAACGGCGAGCTCGTCCAGCTTTTTCAGCGCAGCGATCTCGAAGGCCGTCCGCCGCAGGTCATCGCACAGGCTCTGATAGATGCTTTTAGCACGCACTGCACAAAGACCGAGGCCGCGAATAACTAATTCGATAACAATTATGTTTACTGAAAACCGCTCCAAACGGGGCGGTTTTTATTTTGTTGCGTGCGGCGGGCGGTAACCGATAGAATAGATGTAGCAGATGTCCATCAACCAACGACAACACATCCGATTTTCGCTCGATATCCCTGCGATCATCTATTCGAAATTCGGCGAAAAACAACTGACGCGGCTGCAGCAGATCAGCATCGGCGGCTGTTTTACCGATTGGGATGACAGCGTGCTGATCGGGGATGAGTTTAGGATGGAGATCGAGCTGCCGAATAAAAATTACCTGCCGCTCCACTGCAAAGCCCTTTATCTGTTTGAGCATACGGGCATCGGCGTTAGATTTGTCGATATCACCAAGTTCGAACAGTCTCTGATCTCAAAAATAATCGCCCACAAACTCGAAACCGAAGGTGTGCCGCTCCAGATCGATCCGTTTACATTGCCGCCCACATTTGTCGGTGATGACCCAAGCCCGCGTATTACCGACATCCGCCAAAAACGCGACGCCGTTCTCCAACACATCATGTCCGGCGGCGATGCGTATTGAGTTGGTTCTTGCTTTCCCGCTACTCGTGCCATAGCGCGCAAAAAGCTAGAAAATACAGCGGAAAAATGCTAATCTTCCGAGAATGGGCAAGCTTGAAAAGTTGCGACAGAAGATCCTAGACGGAAAATCTGATGCGAATATTAATTTCGAGGATTTGCGAAATTTCCTGCTCGACCTGGGATTTGAAGAGAGGATCAAGGGAAGCCATCATAGTTACCGCAAAGAGGGAATTGTCGAAAAGCCAAACTTGCAACGCGACGGTAGCAAAGCCAAGTCGTATCAAGTTAGACAAATACGACAAATATTGAAGAAATATAGTTTATGAAAAACGGAAACTCACCAAAATACGAGATCGTCATTTACTGGGATAATGACGACCAGATTTTTGTGGCGGAAGTGCCTGATCTGCCGGGGTGTATGGCTCACGGGAAGACGAGAATTGAAGCCGCACAGCAGGTGAGCGAAGCAATCGAGCTTTGGTTGGAGACCGCAAAAGAGTTCGGAGACAAGATTCCTGAACCTCGACGCCATCAATTGGCCGCGTAATTTACGAGGATCCTTTCCATCGCACAATTCGTCGCCAAATTAATACGATCAGTTGCGACCAAATTATCCACTGTATTTCGAAAACTAATATAAAGCCTGACACCACCAAAAAACCTAGATTTTCGGCGGATTCAAAGTACGACGCGACATAGTGCATTAGAACTGCATATCCCAACGTCAGTGGAAAGCCTCCTACGACAAAGATCGCATCCCCAAGGAACTGGTGGTACATCATGTCGAATGGCCACCGATCGTAAAGAATCTGCACGTAAAAA